>JACQWN010000723.1 GCA_016209245.1 Bacteroidia bacterium | reverse complement strand
TGTCATACAGTTGTCATTCGCTTCGCTGTCATTTGCCTTCGGCGTCATTCAGTTGTCATTCAATATCCATATAACAATTTAGCAATTTAACAATTTATTTCTTCTTTTTCTTTTCCCTGATTGCATTGAGAATTTTTTCAGGAGTAAAAGGAAGCTCTTTAATGCTAAGCCCTGTTGCATGTAAAATTGCATTACCGAGAGCTCCTGCTGTCGGATTTGTCAGTCCTTCGCCTGCTTCCTTGGCACCGAACGGACCTTCCGGTTCATAAGTTTCTACTTCAATGACTTTTGTTTCAGGCATCTCGGTAATTCTTAGAATTTTATAATCAACCAGATTAGGATTCATAATTTTCCCATCCTCCATCGGAAGGTCTTCGGTAAATCCATAACCGGCAGCCATAGCCATTGCACCTTCAAGCTGGCCTTCAACACCTATTGGATTTATAACCTGGCCGCAGTCGTGGGCAGTTACACAATTTTTCAATGTTATCTTGCCGGTTTCAGGGTCAACATTTGCCTCAACGGCCTGAACGCCGAAGCTATATGCAGGCGATATCATTCCTTTCCGGTGTGGAGTGTAATGACCCCTTCCGATAATTGTTTGTCCTTCTTTTGCACGGATGGCATCCTTAACCACATCAAAATATGAAAGTCCCCTTTCCGGGCGTGATACAAGGTGTATCCACTGATTTTTAATATCAAGGTCATAAACAATATTCGGCGATAATTTTGCAGATGCAAATTCAATGATCTGTCGTTTGGCGTCGGAAACAGCCCTCTGAACAGCATTACCCTGCATAAGAGTTTCCCTGCTCCCCCATGCGCCGATATCAACAGGGCAACTTTCAGTGTCGCCCATGTGAACACGGATATCTTCGACTTTTACGCCTAATTCTTCAGCACAGATGATAGCCATAGTTGTATTTGAACCTTGTCCCATATCCTGTGAGCCAATATAAAGGTCAACTTTCCCGTCAATATTTATCTGGACAATTGCCGAAGAAAAAGCATAAGGGGTATCGAACCAGTTAAAAATTCCACCTGACATAAATCCATAAGCGGCAATACCTATACCATGGTTTGCGGGAAGCATACCTCTTGACTTAATCCATTGTTCAATCTTGTCGAGACATTCCATTAGTCCGCAACTTTGAATCGTTGCCTGGCCGGGAACTTCATAATTGGGATACATAGCATTTTTACGCCGGATATCTATAATGTCAATTCCTAGTTCTTTTGCGATGAGGTCAATCTGAGTTTCTGCACAGAATGTCGCTTGTGGCGCACCGAAACCGCGCATTGCCGAAGTGGGTGCAGTATTTGTATAAACCCGGTATCCGTCATATCTATAGCTGGGCCATACATACGGAAACGCTTGGAAAAAGCCGGTAAGATAAAGGCAGGTTGCCCCCATAGAAGTATAAGCGCCGCCGTCGGTAAAAACTCTGGCTTCCTTTGCAACAAAGGAACCGTCTTTTTTTACTCCTGTTCGCAGATAATAAAACATAGGCGTCCTGCGTTTTGTTGCAATAAATTCTTCTTCACGTGTAAGGACAATTTTAACAGGCTTAAATAATTTTATTGACAAGAGAGAACTGCAGAACTGTGCGGAATCAAGCTCAAACTTACCGCCAAATCCGCCGCCGGTATATCTTGAAATAACTCTGATGTCATTTTCCCGCAATCCAAGTGTCCATGCAAGCAGAACCTGAATATAATAATGGCTTTGGGTAGAGGTATAAACCGTAAGTTTTTTATCAGGAGTAAAGCTGGCGACAGCACAGTGTGTTTCCATGCAGGTATGATGCTGTGAAGAGCAGCGGAACCAGTCTTCACGGATATAATCGGCTTTGCGGAAAGCTTCATCCACATCGCCCCATTCAATATGACGAGTGACGTTGATATTTCTTTCAGCATGTTCGTGGAGCTGCGGGGCTTCTGCTTTTATTGCTTCCAGTGGTTCAAATACTCCGGTCAGGGGCTCATATTCAACATCAATCAGGTCAAGCGCTTCTTCGGCTATATCTTCATCAATTGCAGCGACTGCGGCAACAGGCTCGCCGATATAGCGGACTTTTTCCCTGGCGAGAATTTCTTCATCGCAGAGCTCTTTATACCGTCTCCAGATTCCCTGCTTGATGCCTAAAGTATCTTTTCCGGTGACGACCTTTTTCACTCCTGTCAGCGCTTCTGCCCTTGAGGTATCTATGTTAAGAATCTTTGCATGTGCATGCGGGCTTCTTAATATCTTACCGTAAAGCATCCCGGGAAGCTTTACATCAAAAGTGTATTCCGCCCTGCCGGTGATTTTTGCAATTCCGTCAATATTGTGGACGGGGGTGTTTATTACGTTGTATTTATTCATAATCAATATATATTAAAATTTGTATTTCCCATCACCAACCGCTTTTATCGCTCTTATTATGCTGTTATAACCTGTGCACCTGCAAAGATTGCCGTGCATAGCTTCACGGATTTGATTTACTGTTGGTTTCGGGTTTTCGTTAAGGAATGCTGTTGCAGTCATTAACATTCCTGAAGTGCAAAAGCCGCATTGAAACGCTCCGTGATCGAGAAATGACTTTTGCAATGGGGTAAGCGCTCCGTTTTCTGCAAGGCTTTCGACAGTCAGCACATCACATCCGTCTGCCTGCATAGCAAGAACGGAACATGATTTGACTGCCATGCCATTTAACAACACGGAACATGTATGACAGGCGCCGGTGCTGCAGGCTCTTTTTGTACCGGTAAGCTCAAGGTTATTTCTTAGCACTTCAACCAGCAATCTTTTCGACTCGATGTAAAGTTCGTGATATTGGTTATTAACCGTGATATGTAATAAGTGTTTCTTCATAAATTGTTGATATTGTTAAATTGATGTATTGCTAATGTACCTGTTATGTCTGTAGGGGTTATGTCAATTACTCTGTGCGTTTTCAGTAATTCCTTAATAAGCTGAACAGTAAATTTGAATATCCTTCCATCCTCTTCGCATTGTGCGGTAATAGGATATTTTGGGCGTGAGACAATAAGGCGGGTGATGGTGAATGTACCGCCATCATATATAAATTTACTTCCGAAAAAATCCACCGGAAGGCCGTGCCGGATGGCAAAAAATTTTGCTTCGTTTTGTTCAAAATTTTTTGTTTCCGGATTCTGAATTTTACCTGTAATTTTTGAAGTAAAAGAGTCGGCAGCGAAATGGATGCGTTCCAGTGCAAGTTCGGAAAGTCCGTATCTGGTTTTGATTTGATCGAGTGCTGTTTGAATTTCTTCGCGCAGCACTTTAAGCGATTGTTGGCTGAATTGTTGTATAGCGATTTCCATATTCATAATAATAAATTTATTTCAGGCAGCAATGTTTATATTTTTTTCCGCTTCCGCATGGGCAGGGATCATTTCGCCCTGTTGTTACTGTGTTCATGACCGGTTTTGGCGGGTTTAACAAGCGTTCAACATCAGAAATATCTTCGGTTTTATCCGGTTCAATTCCCACTATAACTTGCCAGTCATTTTTCTTGCATAATTTCATAATTTCCATTGCCCGTTTTTCAGTCTGAACATGTACAACTGCCGGTTTTTCTTTTGTTCCTAATTTTGGCATTTCTTTTATTTTTAAAATTTTTTAATCATTTTTTTTAATTCGTTCATATTACTTTGCTGGATATTTGATTACTTCAATAAATACCGTAAATCATTACAAATGTTTCATGGTGGTTAAAATTATTTTTTGTTTTCACATTCTTGTATAAATCATCATTTCGGATATAAGCGAGAGCTATATTTGTATCTATCACAAATCTTTTCATTTTGTAAGCATTTTTAAAAGTGTTTCAAAATCTTCATCATCCGGCCATTTGCCTATTATTTTTTCCAGATTATCTCTATCTTTATATCTGTTTTTTTTCATCTACGTTGTATCTGCTGTTCTACTGGGTTGAGTTTCAAATGAAACAGGGACAATTATTTAATCTTAGATAAAATGGATTTTTATTCAATAATTATTTTTTTTCATATCAACCGTATTTTATCATTCTATTACAAATTTTCCTGTCGCAATAATTTTGTCGTCTGTCCGAATTATAAAATAATATAGCCCTGCTGATAACCCTTTCCTGTCAATGAAAACCTTTCCACCTGTGATGTCATCAATTGTCTGCACGGGTTGTTCTTTTGAATTGTACAATGTAAAAGCGGTTCTTTGTTGAATACCGGTAAATTCTAAAACTGTTTGTACGTTAAAAGGATTTGGAAAAACATTTATAGTGCTAGTAGTTAAACCTTCCTGAATTCCTGTAGGGATTGTCCACCTTGCAATGTAATTTGCAGGGATGCCGCCTGCTGTGGTAAACTGACCTCCTGCATAAAGCTCTTCATTGTAAACAGCTAATGCTAGAGCAACATTATTCATACCTGTTCCTAAAGCAGACCATTCTGTTCCATTCCATTTCGCAATAAAAATTGCGGAGTTGCCTCCTGCAATGGTGAACCCACCTCCGGCATATAGTTCTCCATTATAAACAGACAATGATAAAACATCATTATTCATTCCTGTTCCTACTGCCGCCCAATCCGTTCCATTCCATCCGGCAATATGAGAAGCAGGATTTCCACCTGCATTAGTAAACCATCCTCCGGCATATATTTCTCCATCATAAACGACTAATGTAATAACACAATCATTCATTCCAGTTCCCACTGCCGCCCAATCTGTTCCGTTCCACATGGCAATACGGGAAGCAGGATTACCACCTGCATTGGTAAACCATCCTCCGGCATATAACTCCCCATTATAAACAGCTAGCGAATAAATACGTTCATTCACTCCTATGCCTGCGGCATACCAGTTTGTTCCGTTCCATCTGGCAATATTATTTACCTGATTGCCGCCTGCTGTGTCGAACAATCCTCCTGCATAAAGCTCTCCGTTATATTCGGCTAATGCGAAAATGTTGTAATTCATTCCCGTACCTGCGGTATACCAGTTTGTCCCGTTCCATCTGGCAATCATTTTAGCCGGATTACCGCCTGCTGTGTCGAAATATCCTGCTGCATAAAGCTCTCCATTATATTCGGCTAATGCAGAAATATATCCATTCACCCCTGTTCCTAAAGCATACCAGTCTGTTCCGTTCCATCCGGCAATGATATTAGCCGAATTGCCGCCTGCTGTGTCGAACCATCCTCCGGCATATAACTCATTATTATATACCGTCAATGACCATATAAAGTCATTCATTCCTGTTCCCACAGGAGACCATGTTTGCCCATGTATGCTAAAGCCAAAAATAGCGAGCAGAATTGAGATGAATAACTTTTTTTTCATTTTATTGTTTTAGTGAGGTTGCAACATGTTCCCACGCTTTCTTTATCATTCTTTTTGTTAGAACATCAACAAGATATCTTCTGTATGTTTCTGAAGCATGGATATCTGAGACGGGCGAGGACATTTCTGAAGCTTTTTTTCCAACCTTATCGAGAAGTGCTGGACTGATCTTTTGACCTGTCAACAGTTTTTCGGCTTCTTTTATTCTCAATGGTGTATTAGCAGCGCCACCGAGAACAATTCTTGCATTTTTACATGTACTGCCGTCTTTATTAACCGTTATCAAGGCAGCGACCGATATAATACCCTGGTCATTTTTAATAATATTGAATTTTTCGTAAGCAACGGCTGTTTTTGGAGGGATAACCGGTATCCGAACTTCCAGAAGGAGTTCGCCTTCTTCGAGAGCAGTTTCAAAAAAATCAAGGAAAAATTCTTCAAGGAGCATTGTTCTTTCCCGTTGCCTGTTTGCGATTTTTACAGAAGCATCAAGTGCAATAAAAACTGGCCCCGGATCGCCTGTAGGATCTCCATGGCAAAGGTTACCGCCTATAGTTCCCCAGTTGCGGGTCTGATTTGAAGCTATATTTTCTTCCAGATCAACCAGGATGGGATAATGTTTCCTGATAATTTTTGATTTTTCAATCTCCCTGTGAGTTGTAGCAGCGCCGAGCGTTAAGCCCTTTTTGGGATCAAATTTAATATAGCTTAACTCTTTTACTTTTTTGATGTCAATAAGATTTCCTGGCGTTACCAATCCCTGCCGCATCAGAATCAGCAGCGACTGACCTCCGCAAATAATCTTGTAATCGTCTTTATGTTGAGCAAGCAGTCTAAGAGCTTCCTTAACCGTGTCAGCTTTAAGATAATTAAAATCGTGTATCATTTAATTATAGTTCTTTGTTTAATAGTTTTTAGTTTTGGTTTAATAGTTTTTAGTTTTGGCTTAATAGTTATCAGTTTTGGCTTAATAGTTATCAGCTTTGGCTTAATAGTTATCAGTTTTGGCTTAATA
>JACQWN010000692.1 GCA_016209245.1 Bacteroidia bacterium | reverse complement strand
CAATTCAGCAATCTAACAATTCAGCAATCTAACAATTCAGCAATCTAACAATTTAGCAATCTAGCAATCTAGCAATCTAGCAATCTAGCAATTTAGCAATTTAGCAATTTAGCAATTTAGCAATTCAACAATTTAGCAATTTAGCAATTTAGCAATTCTGCATTACTGATTCAATATTTTCAATATCAATCGGGATTATCTTCTTTCCCAGCAATCTGCACCCAGTTTCCGTCACCAATATATCATCTTCAAGGCGTATTCCACCGAAATTCCGGTATTCGTTCACTTTATCAAAATTGATGAATTGTTCATTGGTTTTTTCGTTTTGCCATTTGTCAATCAATGCAGGGATAAAATATATTCCAGGTTCGGCAGTTACGACAAATCCGGGTTGCAGCTTTCTGGCGAATCTTAAATAAGCAAGCCCGAATTGTTCGCTTCGCTGTATTTCTTCGTCGTAACCTACATAATTTTCTCCAAGGTCTTCCATATCGTGAACATCAAGACCCATCATGTGTCCAAGTCCATGTGGAAAAAATAAAGCGTGTGCCCCTGCTGCTAATGCTTCTTTTGGGTCGCCTTTCATAAGCCCGAGTTCTGTCAGTCCAATTGCCATTTGTCCGGCAGCAAGAAGATGTATATTTTTATAAGGAATGCCGGGTTTAATAGCAGCAGTTGCAACATTTTTGGCATTAAGCACGATTTGATAAATCTCTCTTTGCTTTTGTGTGAATTTACCCCCGACAGGAATTGTCCGTGTATGGTCCGTAGCATAACACATCGCCGATTCAAAACCGGCGTCAACTAACAAAAGATTGTTATGTTGCAGAAGATTGCCATGTTCATGGTTGTGCAGCGTTTCACCATGCTGGGTTAAAATAACAGGGAATGAAACCCCTCCCCCGTGTGACATGGCTATCCCTTCAATATATCCCGCTATGGTTCTTTCATAAACACCGGGCTTTGCCATTTTTATCGCCGCAGTATGCATCTCAAAACCAATATCCTGAATTTCATCAAGATGAGCTATTTCGTATTTATCTTTTGTTGAACGTAGTGCAACAATTGCTTTTATCAGCCCGACCGATGCTTTTTCTTTTAGTGATGCAGCAGGAATTGAAAACAACTGTTCAAGCATTAGCTTATTTTCAGCCCTGTATGGCGGAATAAAATGAATTTTCCTCCCGCCTTCGCTCGCGTCCTTAAGAAATTCCTGAAGCTTATCTGACGATGCAGTATTTTCAACTCCAACCTTTTCAGCTAATTCATAAATTGACAGTTGAGGACCCATCCAGATGATATCATCAATATCAATATCATTCCCGAACAGGTATGTTTTTCCGTTGTCAATGTCAATTAAACCGGCCAATCCAGGCAATTGCAGCCCAAAGAAATATAAAAAAGAACTGTCCTGCCGGAATGAGAATGTATTTGCCGGATAATTCATCGGGGCTTCAACATTTCCCATTAGCAGAATTATTCCGCTTTCAACTCTTTCACTGAGCTTTTGGCGCCTTTCAAGGTAAATTTGTTTTTGAAACATAGTTTCCATCTGAAATAAATTTATTTGTTAAACAATTTTTTTATACTATTTTTCCGGTAATAATGTTACCTCAACATGATTTTCATCTTTAATAAATTCATTAGTCGCCTTTTTAATATCTTCTATGGTCAGACTTTTGATTATCTCCTCGTATTTGTTATCAAGAACATTTTCATTATTATAATATAAATGTTTCAAATTATCGAGCCAGTAATAATTTTCTTTAAGTTTTTCAGCTCTTTCTTTTAATTTATTTTCCTTGAAATTATCTAAATCGTTTTGTTTAGGTCCATTTATGCGTAATTGTTCAATTTCATTATAAACAATTGTTTTAAGCTCTGCGGCGCGTTCGGGGGCACAATCAAAAGAAATGTTGATCCGGTATGCCTGATAAGGGTATTTTTGCTGATGACTTCTGACACTCACGCCATAGGTTCCGCTTTGTTCTTCACGGATTGTCTCGACATATCTTACAGATAATATATCATTAATAGCGGAAAGCAAGAGCCGGTTTTTCAAATTATATTCGAATTCACCTGTGTAAATAATCATATTCGAAGCTTTTTTAACTTCCATTTTTCTGGTAATTTCCTTTTTAATCACTCCTTTTGGAAACCTTTGCCCCCAATCTTTCCATAATTCATTGCGGTTCGATGATGGAATTCCTCCGATATATTTTTCAATCAACGGCTTGGCAATATCTCTTTGTATATTACCGACAAACAGGAATATAAAATCGCTTGCATCCTGAAAACGGTCTTTATAAACAGGCATGATATCAGTGAACCGGGCTTCATTTAAAATTTCTACTGTCCATGGCCTGCCCCTGAAATGATATTGACTCATCGTAACAGCAACTGTATCAAATAATGCATTATCGGGGTCAGAGGAACGGTTTTCATAAAAAGATTTCATACGGGTTAAATAAGAATAGAACGCAGAAGTGTCGAACCTGGGCTGTGTAAATTTTAAATACAACATTTGTAATAATGTTTCAAAATCTTTAACCGACGAGCTTCCGCGGAATTCTTCAGTTGTTCCGGTCAACCATGCGTTTAACCAGACAATTTTATCCTGATTATATTTTTGTAGCTGCACTTTGGAATAGCCGGCAAGCCCGCTTTCTCCAACCACCTCTGAAGTAATCAGTGAGCTAATATAATTTTTATCCGCGATTAATGAAGCGCCACCATGGCTAAATGCAGTAAATGAGATTTCATCTTCTTTAAAATCAGTTTCCTTAATAATAATTTTCGCCCCATTTTCTAAACTCCATTCAGTAAAATTCAGCAGTTCATCTTTCTTTACAATGATGACTTTTGACGGCTTTGGCTGGGCAATAAATAATGGCTCTTTTGGCATTTCATCTTTATATGCAGCCAGCGAATCAATAGCTTTTCCCTCAAGAACATCGCGTACCTGCTTTTCATCAGGCATTGAAACATTTTCTTTATCAGGTCCCCAAATCAATACCACGCAATTATCTTTGGTTATGAATAAATCTGTCAGCCGGTTCACTTCTTCAAGCATTATATTCGGAAGTATTTTTTTTACAAAATCAAGCTTAAATTCAATTCCCTGTATAGGGTCTTTTGAAAGAAAGTGTGAATAATATGCCCATGCATAATTCATTGAATTAACTTTTTTTCTTTCTTTAAATGATTTTTCATAACGGACAAGAATCTCCTTTTTTGCTCTTTCAAATTCGGTTGATGTAAAACCATGTTTTATCAATCTGTCATTTACATCTAAAACCGCTTTCAGGCAATGCAGAGCTTGGTTATTTCTTGCACGTGCCTGTACTACAAATGCATCTTTTGTACGGACTATATCACCATAATAACAATGTGCCCGGGAAAACGGAGGGTTTTGCTGAATTGTCAATTCGTCAAGCCGTGCATTTAAAACAGATGAGAATACTTCGATAATAAGCTCTGTACGCAGATAAGATAATATTGATTTGTCGTATTTTCTGTTATGTTTATAATACAATTTTACATTGGTATTTTCAGCTTCTTTATCTTTTTGAATATCTATTAGCGTCCCTAAGTGATCGGGCACTTCGAACTCTTTGCGTTCTTTCGGGTTTTTTATTGCTGAAAGATTTGAAAATAAAGTTGTAATTCTGTTTTCCATTTCATTTATGTCGAAGTCGCCGATAGCGACTATTGCCTGTAAATCGGGGCGGTACCAATCGTAGTAAAAGCGTTTTAATGTTTCATAAGGCGCTTTATCAATAATATTTGTATCGCCTATTACGCTTCTTACAGCATATTTAGAATCTTTAAATAAAACTTTATCGGATTTGATGTCCATCCTGCGTTCTGCACTACGGCCTGTCCGCCATTCTTCATGAATTACACCACGCTCTTTATCAATCTCCTCGTTTTCAAAGCTAATGCCGCTTGCCCAATCATATAATATTGATAAAGCGGTATCAAGGTTTCCACTTTTTTCAAGCGGAACATCCTGAAGCATATAATTCGTTACATCGGTTGATGTGAAAGCGTTTATTTCCGGGCCAAATTTCATACCGATGGATTGAAGATAATAAATAATGTCATGCTTTTTAAAATTTTTTGTGCCGTTAAATGCCATGTGTTCACAGAAATGAGCCAGCCCGTCCTGATTATCATCCTCTAATATTGCACCTGCATTTACCACAAGAAAAAAATCAGCTCTTTTTTCCGGCTTTTCATTATGCCTTATATAATATGTAAACCCATTTGCCAACTTTCCGTATTTTATCAAAGGGTCAATTTGAATTTTTGCCGTCAGGTCAATAATTGCCTGTTGCGCTGATAAAAAAGAACCTGAATATAATAACAGAAAAAATATGCCGGAAAAGCCGATAATGGTTTTATATTTATTTTTCATTATTGGAATTTTAGGTTGTTTATTTATTTGCAAACATATATAAAAATTTTGGTTCTATATGATTTTGTGTGAGTACTTATTTTTTTTACCACTCGTTTTCATATAAAATCTTAAAATATTTATCACTAAATAAATTTTATATGAAAAATTTTATTAATTTTGTGGAAATTCAAAGTTGAATTCACCATTTTGATTTTTTTAAATTTTTCAAAAATGTATTGGTACGGTATTTTATTGCTCGTTATTGAAATAATTTTTATTATTCATGCAGCTTTCCACCGCCGGTTGATATGGTTGGTGCTGATAGTTCTTTTCCCTTTAGTATCATGTATTATTTATGCAATATTATTTTTTATATTAGGAGTAAAATTTACAACACATATAGAATCGTCCTTTCTTTCAGAAGAAAACCGGCAAAAGTCTTCTAAAAGAATAAATGAGCTAAAGCAAGAGCTTGACTTTTCTGATACTATAAGCCACCGGCAAGCTCTTGCAGAAGAATATATGAAAATCAGCAACTATTCAGAAGCGGTGCAACTTTATAAAAGTTGCTTAACAGGCATTTTCAAGGATGATTCATACCTACTTTTTGAATTGGCCAAAGCATTGTTTTACAATATGTGCTATAACGAGGCAAAAGAAGTGCTTTCAAAGCTTGTCAGTCTGTATCCTATATTTCATTCTGACGAAGTCACATTTTTTTTGGCAAGGTCCTATGAAGAAGCTGGCGAAACCGAACATGCTTTAAATACATATAAGAAAATATTACGTTCCTATCCGGGTGAAGAAGCAAGATGCAGATATGCAACCTTGCTCATGAAAAATGGAAATACCGGCGAAGCAGGTAACCTTTTCAGAAAAATTATTGATGATGCCAAATCTGCCACGAATTCATATAAAACCGAGCAAAAAAAGTGGCTCGACATAGCTGCAAATTATCTTAAAGATTTAGGCATATCAGAATAATATTAAACTAAACATGGATTTACCTTCAAAATACGATTCCTCGACTACCGAGGATAAATGGTATAGCTATTGGATGGAGAAAGATTTTTTTCGTTCTGTTCCCGACCACCGGGAACCATATTGCATTGTAATCCCACCTCCAAATATCACAGGCGTGTTACACATGGGGCACATGCTTAATAATACAATACAGGATGTGCTAGTGCGCCGTGCACGTATGCAGGGTAAGAACGCTTTGTGGCTGCCGGGAACCGACCATGCATCTATCGCCACCGAAGCAAAGCTTGTTGCTAAATTAAAAGAACAGGGTATTGAAAAATCAGCTCTGACACGCGAGGAGTTTCTTAAATATGCATGGGAGTGGAAAGAAAAGCACGGGGGTAAAATACTTGAACAGCTGAAAAAGCTCGGAGCTTCATGCGATTGGCAAAGAACACGCTTTACAATGGATAAAGACCTTTACGACAGCGTTATATATGTTTTTGTTGACCTTTATCGAAAGGGGCATATTTACAGAGGAATCAGGATGGTAAATTGGGACCCTGAAGCTAAAACTGCCGTTTCCGATGAAGAAGTAAAGTATTCCGAAGAACAATCGAAGCTATATTATGTAAAATATGCTATTGAAAACAGCTCCGACTATGTTGTTATTGCCACAACCCGCCCGGAAACAATTTTGGCTGATACTGCCATTTGCGTTAACCCCAAGGATGAAAGGTATATATGGTTAAAGGGGAAACGAGTGATTGTCCCAATGGTAAACCGCCCCGTTCCTGTTATTTTTGACGAATATGTTGATATGGAATTTGGAACAGGCGCTCTTAAAATAACTCCGGCGCATGATATGGTTGATTATGAATTAGGGCTGAAATATAATCTTGAAGT
>JACQWN010000691.1 GCA_016209245.1 Bacteroidia bacterium | reverse complement strand
CAAAAAAAGGAATTGGTACCAATAATAAATAGTTGTAAAAATAGGATACTGGTTTTGGGTTTTCGTATAAAACACTAAATATTTAATCATTTTCAACAATATATAAATATTATGGAGAATTTACAGATAAATACAAAATTTTTAGATGGTTTGTATGCGCTCAATTACAATGTACAAGATGCACTAGGTGAATTTCTTCTGCTGAAATTATCGGCAAAGATTGCTGAATTTAACCAGGAGTGTCATTTTTTTGAAAAAAAATACAATTGTAATTTCCAGGATTTCGGAAAAAAAATCAATGACAGAATTAATGAGGAAAACTTTGAAGAATACGATGATTATTTAGCATGGAAGTTTGCCGAAGAAAGCAGGACTCATTATGTAAATAATCTTTCTTCAATCAAATCTTCTGAAAAATAATAAATCACTATTTGCTTTTAACATTTACTCTTATAGCTATCACTATCAGGACAGCAATAAAGAACTTATTTTTCGTTATGATACCGCCCCGCACTGGAAAAATATAAAAACAGCCCCTTTTCATAAACATACAGGAAAAGATGTTGTTGAAAGCAGTATTATGACATTCAACAAAGTTGTAAAAGAAATAGCCGATATTATAAAACCAGGATAACATTGTTCAATTATGGTGATCAAACCTACAAGACTGTCAAAATCGGTTATCAGCGCTGGAAGTCCGAAAACATGAATATGACTAAATATTATATTGAGAAAAATGTTTAATTTTACATAAATTATATTTTAATGGAATCAACTATTCAAATTGACCTTAACAAAATATATACCTATGCTGATTACCTGACATGGAACGACGGTAAACGGTATGAATTGTACAACGGGCGTGTGAAAGAAATGACACCTGCGCCAGCTTCAAGGCATCAAAGCATACTTGGAAATATTTTTGCAGATATTAAATTCTTTCTGAGAAAAATGGTTGTCAAAAACAAATGCAAAGTCTTTGTCGCTCCTTTTGACGTCCGGTTGCCAAAATCAGGGGATGATACCGATGACGATAAAATATATACGGTAGTTCAACCGGATATTGTCGTTGTTTGCGATCCTGCAAAGATAGATGAACGGGGTTGCATCGGAACTCCCGATTTAATTGTCGAGGTCATATCTCCCTCAAGCTCAAAAAATGACCTGGATTATAAGTACCGGCTTTACGAAAAAGCAGGTGTCCCTGAGTACTGGATTGTTTTTCCTAATGATAAAACTTTGACAGTCTGCCTTCTGGATAAGAAAAGAAAATACGGTGTTAAAGAATTATATTCTTATGAAGATAAGGTCAAAGTCAGGACTTTTAAAGGATTGGAAATTGATTTGAAAGATATTTTTGCTGAATAGGTATTAACTTTTCCAAAGTTAAAAACTTTGGAAAAGTTAATTTTAATTTGAATTCAGTTCTATGGAAAGAATAGCTGTATTTCCCGGTTCATTCGACCCTTTTACAATCGGCCATGAGGCGATTGTGAAACGGGCATTGCCCCTTTTTGAAAAAATAATAATTGCAATCGGGCATAATAAAGAGAAGAAATGTTATTTTCCGCTTGATAAAAGAGTAAAATGGATAAAAAAGGTTTTTAAAGATGAGCTGCGTGTTGAAGTTGCTGTTTTTGAAGGATTGACCATTGATTTTTGCCATAAGAGAGGCGTGAAGTACATATTACGCGGGCTCCGTACTTCAACCGATTTTGAATATGAACGGATGATAGCACAAACGAATAAATTTATGGCGCCTGATATTGAATCGGTTTTTCTTTTGACAACGCCTGAACTAACAGCTATTCATTCTACAACTATACGTGATATTTTAAAGCATGGGGGTGATGTCAGCCGGTTTGTTCCAAAAGAAATAGATTTAGATTCTATTTAAGACCTGACAGGTTTTGAAAACCTGTCAGGTCTGTGTTACCTTAGAAGGCAGCCATCAGCAGGTTAATATCTTTGGCAGGTATGCCGAAGAGCTCGCCAATGTATGTATTGGTTAATATTCCGTTATAAATATAAATGCCGTTTCTGACACCTGTATCTTCCTTAATGAGGTGTTCTATTCCTCCTGCACCCCCGATATTAAGCATTACTTGTGAAAGAATATTGCTGATAGCATACGAAGCCGTACGTGCAACCCTTGAGGCGATGTTATGTACGCAATAATGAATTACACCATGCTTAACAAAGACGGGATTGCTGTGGCTTGTAAGTTGTGAGGTCTCAAAACATCCGCCCTGGTCAATGCTGATATCAATAATTACCGAATTTTTCTTCATATTCATAATCATATTTTCGGTTACGATGAAAAAGGGTTCGTTTTCGAGCATTTCAACAGCGCCAATAACAATATCGGCTGAGCGTAAAGCTTTTGCGAGAATTCTTGGTTGAAAAACAGAGGTATATAATCTTTCTCCCACCCTTGTTTGCATTTCTCTTAAACGGTGAATACAACTATCAAAAACTTTTACCTGTGCGCCAAGCCCTAATGCGGTTCTTGTTGCATATTCGGCTGTAATTCCAGAACCAAGCACTATGACTTCTGTTGGCGAAACCCCTGTGATTCCGCCAAGCATTTCGCCCTTGCCATTATGTACATTGCTCAGATATTCGGCTGCTATTAATATTGAGGTTGTTCCGCTAATTTCGCTCATTGATCTTACAATAGGATAATTGTCATAGTTATCCTTAAGAAATTCATAAGCTATTGCTGTTATTCTTTTTTGCATTAACTTACGGATAATTTCTTCAGGTTGGTTTTTTGCATGTAAAAACGACATAATCACTTGTTTCCCCTGAAGCAGCTCGATTTCGTCAATTGAAAAGGGAGAAATTTTAATAATTATATCATTTTTGAATATCTCCTCCCTGCTAAAAACAATATTTGCACCGGCTTCAACATACTCAATATCGAGAAAATTAGCCGCCGCCCCGGCATTTCCTTCTAACATTACACTATGTCCGTTGTTACTAAGCAAATCAACTGCCAATGGAGTAAGAGCAATCCGGTTTTCGTCTTTGTCAGTCTCTTTTGGAATACCTATGGAAAACTCTTTTCTTTGTTTTCCTATTTCGAGCTTTTCTTCTTGCGGTAAGAGTTTTTCTTTTTCTTTAATAGTTATTCCGCGACGTGGTGAATCATATATTGCCATATACAAATAAATTTAATTATAGTAGATTTGAGAGAAGGAATGTAGAGACGTTGCATGCAACGTCTCTACATTCCTTCTCTCATAATTATCAATCAAGTTTCAAAACTGCAAGGAACGCTTGCTGAGGTACCTCAACATTTCCGATTTGACGCATCCTTTTTTTTCCTTTTTTTTGCTTTTCGAGCAATTTCCGTTTTCGTGTTATATCACCTCCATAACATTTTGCCGTCACATCTTTGCGTACGGGCTTTACCGTTTCACGTGCTATAATTTTTGCACCAATTGCTGCCTGTATTGCTACTTCAAACTGCTGGCGGGGTATCAGCTCTTTTAATTTCTCACACATTCTCCTGCCGAAATGATAAGCATGGTCAGCATGTATTAAGGTTGACAAGGCATCAACAGGTTCGCTATTGAGCAAAATATCAAGCTTAACTAGCCTGGCGGGCTTATATCCGGAATAAAAGTAGTCGAAGGAAGCATAACCCCGCGAAATACTCTTTAATTTATCGTAGAAATCAAAAACAATTTCGGATAAAGGCATCTCGAATGTTATTTCGATTCTGTCCGTAGTCAGATATATTTGGTTTTTTAATGTTCCCCTTTTATCTATACATAATTTAATAACCGGCCCGATGTATTCCGCCTTTGTAATAATCTGGGCAGTAATATAAGGTTCTTCAATATTATCAATGCTAACTTGAGAAGGTAAGCTCGAAGGATTATGCACCTCGATACTTTCGCCTTTTTTTGTATGGACCAGATATGAAACATTAGGAACGGTGTTAATTACACTCATTTCGAATTCTCTGTCGAGTCGTTCCTGTACAATTTCCATATGTAACAGACCCAAAAAACCGCATCTGAAACCGAACCCCAGGGCAAGGGAGGTTTCAGGTTCGAAGGTGAAGGAAGAATCATTAAGCCTTAGTTTATTTAAAGCATCTCTCAGGTTCTCATACTGATGTGTTATCGTAGGGTAGAATCCGCAAAAGACCATCGGTTTTATGTCTTTATAGCCGGGACAGGGTTCATTTACCGGGTTAGACGCATCGGTTATCGTGTCGCCGATCCTTGTATCAGTCACGCTTTTCATCCCTGCTATGATATAACCAACATCTCCTGACGAAAGCTCTTCAGCCGGTTTCATTTTGGGAGAAAAAATACCCACCTGTGCCACTTCGAATGCAGTGCCGACAGCCATAAGCCGTATCTTTGTTCCGGCTTTAACTTTACCGTCAAAAACCCTTACAAGAACTATGACCCCCTGATAATTATCGAACCACGAATCAAATATCAGCGCCTTCAGCGGCTTTTCGTCATCACCGGTTGGAGAGGGAATTTTTTTTACGATCGCCTCAAGGATCTCCTTTGTGCCTATGCCCTCTTTGGCACTCGCAAGAACCGCTTCAGAACAGTCAATGCCTATGGCATCCTCTATCTGTTCCTTGGCTTTTTCAGGCTCAGCGCTCGGAAGATCAATTTTGTTGATGACAGGGATTATATCAAGATTATGCTCAACAGCAAGATATGCATTTGCAAGTGTCTGGGCCTCAACACCCTGGCTTGCATCAACCACAAGGAGAGCTCCCTCGCAGGAAGCAAGGCTTCTTGACACCTCATACGAAAAATCCACATGCCCGGGAGTATCGATAAGATTGAGTATATAGTCATTACCGTCGTCAGCCTTGTACTGCAGCCTGACAGCATGAGCTTTTATAGTGATCCCGCGCTCTCTTTCAAGGTCCATGGAATCCAACACCTGCTCCTGCATCTCCCTTTTGGAAAGAGCTCCTGTATATTCGAGAAGCCTGTCGGCAAGCGTTGACTTTCCGTGGTCAATATGCGCGATGATAGAAAAATTACGGATATTTTTTGACATTTATGCCGTCTGCCGGGCAGGTCTCAATATTTCGGAAAAAACAAGGCTTGCAGCGCCGACTATGCCTGCGTCATCTCCGAGAGAAGAAGGGATGATCTTGACTGTTTCAAACAGATCTTTGAAGGCCCTGCGTGAAGCTTCCT
>JACQWN010000690.1 GCA_016209245.1 Bacteroidia bacterium | reverse complement strand
CCGCTGAATATCAAATTACCGCCGATAGTTATTGTTTCATTAGCTTCATCGTAAAGATAATTATTATTACCTATTCGCCTCCATTCAAAGTTACCTTGAATGTTGGTTAGCACAGAACCCATTCCAAAGTTACCCGTCGTAGTGCCATTTAGCAATAAATTACCCCAGGCAGTGCCGCTCGGGAAAGTACCACCTCCCCATTTATAAAACCATTGATTTGAAAGAGGGCTGAAATACCTGTTAACGCTTGGCAGATACCCTTCGTTATTGTGTACCCATGTCCCATCATTTTCAATATAAAAATTCGTAATATATGTACCACTAGTAGCTTTATAAACCTGTTCAAAGGTGCCAAAAGAATTTATTCGCAGGTCTGTCATTGTAATCAGGTAAGTAGCAGTAATATAACCACCTGCCTCAATTGTAAGATAAGGTATTGTATCAGCAGCGCCTGTTGTCATGCTATGTCCATTCTGAACATAAAATTTATATGCTACATCAAACGAACCAGGCGAAGCGCCTGTTCCATCTCTGGTTGAACTCCAGCTAGTTAATAAATTGGCAGCCAGGCTCCCTTTGGAATAATAAGGGGTAAGGCAGTCAATAACTCTGGCACCTGGAGGTGCAGTTGTAGAAGGAGTTCGGGCTGAACCTGCATCACCGGTTAAAGTTATAGAAGTGCATTGAGCATCCGCCTGAGCAGGGTCGCAGGCAGCAGTCGCTTTTATATCATAAGTTAGCCAAAAGTAATTTGTTCCATTATATAATGTACCTTCTGCCACTGATGGAGTAATTGTAAAAGCGCCATCGGGAGCTGCCACTGTAGAACCAACCTGTGTAGTCGCTGTAAAGGAAGCAGTTAATCCAGTAAACCATAATTTAGCATTCTGGATATTATCGGTTACTACTGCTGAAGTACCGGTTGTATTAAACGAAAATGATGTAGCTGAAAAAGCAGATAAAGCTCCGTTTGTTACTATTTGTACACCAATAATATGAGCATTAATATCAGGCCGTGTTGCTCTGGAACTGTTCTGAGTAGTGGTAGAAGAAACATACTGCATATCAGTTGCCGCAATAATAGGTCTGTTCCCTGAAGGATTTTGTTCGGTTGGTGTTTGTGCAGAACCAACAGTAACAGAGTTACACTGAGCATCTATCACATCACCGCCCGGCGCAGTTGCTTTAACATCATAAGTAAGCCAGAAATAATTGGTTCCTGTAAATAAAACTACAGACGGAGAAAAAGAAAAAGCTCCATCAGGATTAGAAACTGTAGAACCAATCTGAGTAGTAGTTGCAAAAGCCGCGTTTGTTCCTGTTGACCATAGTTGAGCAGCAGATACATCGTTTGTTGCATTTGTGGTCCCTGCTGTATTAAATGAAAAAGATGTAACGGATAAAGGATTTAAAACGCCGGACGTTACTATCTGAATCCCTACAACCTCTTGCTTGTAAGTACCGGCATTTACAGAACTTGTGTTATTTTGAGTAGTGGTGCTTGAAAGATAGGTCATATCAGGAGGAAGAGTATAAGTAAATTTTATATTTGGTCGGATATAATTTCTGCCATCATAGAGAGGAGGTGTTTCGGCATCATTATTTCCATAAGTTACAAGGTAATTACCGTCTGCAGTATAATCAGTTCTATACACGTTATATGCTTCTGCTGCAGTAGATGAATATTCACCATTATCGCCCCATATTACTTCAACAATCAGATTGTCTGTTCCGTTATAATCAAAGTCAGTAATATCCCATGTACTCCAGCCGGTTGCTGCAGGCATATTATAATCAGCATTGGTAAATACAGTAATTGCCCATGCCGACATGTCTTCATAAGCTGCTCCAAATGAGGTTGTGAGGGTATGCTTTAATTTAATGGTAAAATTATCAAAATCTCTTTTATTAGCATCAGTTGTAACATAGCTAATGTTAAAAGCTAAATGGGTAAGAGTTTTCAAGCTACCGAGTTCAGTGCTTGTATAAAGCATCTGGGTTCTGTTATTTTTGTAATAATTATAAAAAGGACCATTATTATTTGTAGTTACAGTACCTGTTCCAATTGTTAATTCATATACTATAATTCTGGTGCCTGCTGGTGATTGTTCAGCAGAAGGATAAGTAGTTCCTGCTACATCTATTCCGTTTGCTGCTATTTTGGCATCAACATAGTTGCCGCTTGTAGCATCAGATGCAATATTGTAACTTACCCAGATGTACGTAGTTCCTGTAGGCAAATCATAAGCTAAAGAACTAAATGTAGCAGTACCTCCTGAAAAACTTTGAGCTGTACCTAAAGGGTTAGAAGTGGAAAATGTTGTTGTAGTTGTTCTGTATAGCTTAACACCGCTTGCCTGTATATCAGCATCGGCTTGGTTATTTGATGTTACAACTATTGAATTCAAATTTAAAGTACCTGTTTGACCGGCAACAAGAAAATCGAGCCGTAGAATTTCATTATCAACAGAGCTTACTAAAACATTTGAGGTTGATGCCTGGTTATAGGTTATTGAGCTTAAAGATTTGGGAGTACCTGTTAAAACGGGACCTCCAGCTAATTCATTAAGGTTATAATACTCGCCTGTATCAAATTCGTAAATCGCAAAATAATAATTTGTAGCATCAGTTAATGCAGTTAAATCTACGAAGGTGCCAGTGCCTACATACACTGCATAGCCGCCGCCAACAGCCGTTCCTGAACCATAAGCGGCGTTACCGGTGTAAGCTGTGCCGCATGTTGGGTCGG
>JACQWN010000689.1 GCA_016209245.1 Bacteroidia bacterium | reverse complement strand
TTAGCCATTTATACTTAACGGGTTAAATTTCCGCAAATATAGAAATATGACGTTTCGTTGTCCTGTGGACGAACGAAAGTCAGCGACCTCAATTCGTCTGTAAGACAATTGAGCGTCATGTATTTTAAAATGCGGAATTTTATCCCGTTTGTAGTATAACCATTTAACCATGTTTATAAAACGGTAATTTAACTACTTTAGCTCTTTGCATCTTATTTCTTATCTGTATAAATATTTCCGTATCCTCTTTCCAATATCCTTTATTAAGATAAGCCATACCGATTCCTTGTTTCAGCATAGGTGACATTGTTCCTGAAGTAACTTCTCCGATTTTTTCTCCGGCATTGTTGAATGCTTCATAATGTTGCCTCGGAATCGCTCTTTCAAGCATTACAAATCCTTTTAACATTCTGCTTACACCTTCATTTTTCTGTTTTTGCAGAATTTCTCTGTCAATAAAATTATTTCCTTCTACAAATTTTGTAATCCAGCCAAGACCTGCTTCAATTGGTGAAGTGGTATCATCAATATCATGTCCGTAAAGACAAAAACCCATTTCAAGGCGGAGTGTATCACGGGCACCGAGTCCTACAGGTTTAATTCCAAATTCGGCACCTGCTTCAAATACCGCTTTCCATAAAATCTCACCATACCGGTTGGGTATATAAATTTCACATCCTCCTGCTCCTGTATAGCCGGTAGTTGAGAAGATAACATCAGAAATTCCTGCCAAGGTATTTTTTTTGAATGTATAGTACTCCATCTGTTCTACTGGCTGGCTTGTCAATTTTTGCATTGCTTTCAAAGCAAAAGGTCCCTGTATAGCAAGCTGTGCAGTCTCATCCGATGCATTTTGCAGCTCCTCCCCTATTTGCAAGCCCATCTCAGTTGCATGTTTCATGCACCATGCCCAGTCTTTCTCAATATTTGCCGCATTTACTACAAGTAAATAAGTTTGTGCCTCAAAACGATAGATTAATAAATCATCAACAATACCTCCTTTTCCATTTGGAAAGCATGTATATTGAACTTTGCCATCAACTAAAGCGGCAACATTATTGGTGGTAAGTTTCTGGACGAAATCAAACGCCTTTGGCCCTTTAACCCAGAATTCACCCATGTGTGAAACATCGAATACTCCGACTTTTTCTCTGACAGTAATATGTTCATCATTTATACCGGTAAACTCAATAGGCATATAATAACCAGCAAAAGGAGCCATCCTGGCGCCTAATGCTTCATGGAAATGGGTAAATGCTGTTCTTTTCATATAATTTTTTTTATAAAATATTATACTATACAAAGGATAAATTTCCACACTATTTTATACCGATATATGAAACAAACGGAATGTACAGACGCCCAAATTGGGCGTCTAACATACCAAATAAATCGGAACAAAATGTGGAAATTTACCCCATTTTATGTATAATTACATACCGATAATTTTAAATTCTACTCTCCTGTTCTTTTGTTGTCCCTGAAGGGTGGAATTATCAGCGGTTGGTTTTGAGCTGCCATAACCTTTAATAATAAGACGCTCCATTTTTATACCATTTTTCTGCAAATAATCTGCAACTGTTAATGCACGGGTTTTCGACAACCTGATATTTCCATCTTCGGGACCAATATTATCGGTGTATCCTGCAATTTCCATTTTCATTTCAGGATATTTTTCAAGAATTTTTATTAATCTTTTCAGTTCGGTGTAAGAATTGGGTTTTAATTTCGCGCTGAAATAGTCAAAAAATATATTATTTAAAACTTCGTTTGCACCCGGTTCAATTTTTTTGACATCAATATTTTTATCAACTTCCTTATAAGAAGATGAATCGGATAAATTATAATTTTCAGAATGGAATAAATATCCTTCAGCTTCAGTAGTTACGCCATAATCTTTTCCGGAAGGTAAAGCGACAAGATATTTCCCAGTGGCAGCGTTGGATTTGACTGTTGAAATAAGTTCACTTTGTTTATTATCAACTATTTCAATAGCTGCTTCAACCGGCTGACCTGTTTTAGTATCTATAACTGTTCCTTTTACAATAGTCACTTGCGGTTCAGCAATATTCTCCTGTAAAGCTGTTGTGTCGCTTATTATATCTTTTAAAAAAGTTACTTTATAAATATCCTGTTCTCCAAAACCTGCTGCTTTATAGGATGAGAAATAACCGTGTTCCCCATTGGCAGCCATGACAAAAAATACATCATCATCAAGCGTGTTGATGGGATAACCTATATTTTCCGGAAGCGACCAATTTCCCGCCGAATCCCTGACCGTTCTGAAAATATCAAAGCCCCCCATGGAATTATGACCTTTTGAGCTAAAATATAAGGTTTTATTGTCGGGATGCATATAAACTCCTTCTTCGTCATAATTAGTATTGACTAAATTGCTAAGATTTCTGGCTTTTCCCCAATTTCCTTTTTCATTTTTCTGGCAAATAAAAATATCTTTTCCACCGAGATTATTTTCAATCCGGTTGCTCACAACAAAAATTTCATTACCGTCAGACGAAAAGCAGGCAGAGCTTTCCTGATAGCTGCTATTAACCGGGGAAGAAAGCGGTTTAGGTTCACTCCATATATTTCCTGATAATTCACATACATAGATATCCCCCATATTGATTGAGCTTCTGTAAATAAGAATTTTCTGGCCGTCAGGTGAAATACCAACTGAAGCATCATGATTTTCAGTATTTACGGGAAAACCAGGGT
>JACQWN010000121.1 GCA_016209245.1 Bacteroidia bacterium | reverse complement strand
GGGAAACTATAAATTTTTATTCAAATCGTCCGAAAATTATTTCTTCTGTATCCCTGATCTATCAATATTTTCAAAGAACGTCTATTTGTTTTCTTGGTACGCGAGTGATAAAATATATAAAAAATCTATAATATTATAAAAAACACACATAATACTATGACATATATATATTTATGTTCAATACATTTATCTTCATCATTACATAAGAGGGATATAGCTTTATCAAATGCAAAAAATGTTCCAGTACTTATTAATGCGGTAACGCCCCACCAAGAAGTCTCCATGTGCCGTATCCACCGGTGTACTTCACTATAATTCCAAAAATCTGACCTATGTTTTATGATGCGAATATTGTCTGACATCTTTTTCAAGTTACTTTAGAAATAATTAAACACTTTTACAAGAAGAACAAAATTACACACATAATTTCTTATATTTTGAATGCTCGTAACAAATAAAATAAAAATATTGTAGCAATCGTAGAAAACACCCACAACCACCAAGCAGAAAACATAAACGCCAAACCGTCGAAAAGCATCCTTCCAAGGCTTGGGTGAGGTTCCTGCAAACCCAATCCAAGAAAATTCAACGCCAGACTCATCATTATTATTTCAGGCATACGCGACAAAGTATAGCTTATATAAGGCTTAGTAATAAATGGCAGCAAATGGGATTTATAGATAGCAGTGTTTGTCATTCCATAACTTTGTTTGGCAAGTACGAATTCTTCATTTCTGGCAGATTCCAACTGGTTATATACAAATAATGCCTGTGTTGGAATAAGCGATAATGATAGTATGATTACGGCATTGAAAAAACCGGATCCGAATATAATAAGTAAAAACAAAGCAATAAGCAGTATTGGTAAAGTTGCTATGTAATGAATAAAATTCATAAACAAATCTTTGAGAACTCTTATATGCAGGGCTGATGTAAGAAGACCGGAAATTAAACCCAAAAATCCAATGACACTTAAAACGATTAATAGTGTTACCAATTCATAAACAAATGCCACCATGGTTTTAATAAATATATCATTAGCGTTTATATCTGTGCCAAACCAATGATACATACTTGGCGGGGATAATGGTGTTGCACTGGGCACATTGGGTAATACAAACAAACGGTAAATAACAGCATTGATAGCTATTAGTCCTAAAATAAGTGCTATGTACTTTTTATTCATGTTTTAATAAATCGCATCTATGTTTAATGCAATAAGTAAGTTATTCATAAAATTTTATGCATATTTTTAGCCACATTCTTTACAAATCCGTCCTCGTCATTAAGATGTTTTGATATGATCTTTTTGGCTTTATCATTGTCCAGTTCACAAATAGCAAGTTCAATCAGATATACCCAAAGTTTATTTTTATTGTTTATACAATTTCTATATTTCTTCTTTATTTTTTTGAATTTGTTTATATCGTCAATAATATATCCATATATATTATTAAGAAGTATTTTTTTAAAATACCGTTGATTTTTCATAAGGAATTTATACCATCTATTTTTAGTTTTAGTTTTAGTTTTTTTACCTTCCAAATAGTCATAAATTGCTTGAATTCGGAATTCTACCGATAAACTATCATCATCAATAATCGCCCTTAATCTTTTTTTAACATCTCTTTTTTCAAGATAATAACGGGCATAACAAATTCCAACTAGTGTTGCGACAATTTAATTTTAAGACCTCACAGGTTTTAGAAACCTGTGAGGTCTGGATTAAAAAATTGTTTTCAATGTTTCATTTTTAAATTGTCAAGACACTAGCTCCCCATTTTTGAGATACGGAATTATTTTTGGATTGAAAGTTTTCATAGATTTGTTTTTTTATTTGTTAATAATTCTTGGGTCAATTCTAAGTTTAATAAAATCTACAAATATATTAATAATTGAAAAAATAATAATGCCTACGATACAAAATCCAATAATTAATGGATAATCAAAACGTTGAATACCTAAAACAAATTTACTGCCCAAGCCGTTGATGGCAAAAGGAGCTTCTACAAAATAAATAAAACCAAACATATAAATTACAAGGTTTTCAAAAAAAGAAAGATATTCAATCGTAAATTTTCTAATCATAAATTTTTTAAAGATGTACCAATTCGCAAACCCTAAAGACTTGTGAAAATTATAATAATTGTTTTTTATTAAGTTATTATAATTAGATGTAAAAGCTTTGGCTACCACGAATGTAGGAAAAACGGATAAAATAATTATTGCAAAAACATACCTGATGCCCGATGTAAAGTCAATGCCAGCCTTGGCAGCAAGAAAAAGAAACAAATACGAAAACACTATTATGGGTATGTAAAAAATAAAATCGTATTTACTGTTTTTGGCGCTTTGTTTTTCTTTTGTGTAAAAGCCAATTATTGTGCCTGCAATGTAACTTACAATTATTGCCGGAATTATGGTTTTGAAAGACTCATATAAGCCCGAACAGATTTCAGCAGAAACAGGCATACCGGAAGAAGTCGAAACTCCCAGATTGAACGAAAGTAAATTTATTACAGCCTGTCGGTATAAATCCCATGCGGATACATCGTGGGTTAAGCTCATATTTAAAGTGCCGCGTATAACATACTCCGGCGAGCTTGTTCCAATAAAAATAATAAGAATAGGAAGCGCGGGGATGATAAATATAGTGAGCACCAAAAAAACAAGACGGTATATGAGTTTTGGTTTTTGCATTACTTAACAGGTACAGCGTTTTTATAAAACTTATAAACTAATGGATTTACGGGCATTTCATATTTTTTGTCGGAAGCACGGATAGTATTACTATAGTATAAAAGCAAAAATGGCATATCGTTAAGAATAATGTTTTCCGCTTCCATAAATAATTTTACTTGCTCTTCCTTTGGTTGCTTCATCGCTTCAATAGTAAGCTTGTCAAAATCAGCATTTGAGTACTTATTGAAATTATTACCAGCAGGTGGAAATGATGCTGTTTTGAAGGGTGTAAGAAAATGGTTTACATCAGCATATAACATGCCCCAGTAGATTTGAATAATATCATATTTGCCCGATGTCAAGCGATCAACTAATACAGGAAAAGGAACAGCGTCAATGCTGACATTAATACCATATTCTTTAAGGTCTATAGCAATTTGATTGGCAATACTGCGCGAAAGGATATCATCAAATGCAACAAGGTTGATTTCCTTAAGGGTTTTGAGTAATTCCTTGGCTTTTTCAGGTTTATGTGTAAGAATGTCTTGAGATGCAGCTAATTCGTCAAACATTTTCGGGTATAAAGAACGTGTAATAATTCCCTGCTCTCCTAATAGCTCTTGTATTTTTTTTCTGTCAATGGCATAATTAATTCCTTTTCTTGTTTCAGGGTCTTTTATTTTTCCCAAATTAAACAGGTAAAAATTCAACTTTGCAGTTTCAAACACATCCTTCTGATAATCAAAAGAAAGTTTGGTGTTTTTCAGTTGGTTTAACAGCGGAAGATTTAACTCAAGAAAATTGATTTTTTGATTCTGAAACGAAAGAAAAGAATAGTTATTGTCGGTTGTTATTGCAATTTCAACCTTATCAATCTGGGGTAATTGCAAATCATTGGCTTTTTCCCAGTAATCTTCGTTTTTTAATAATGAAACAGATTGATTTGCCTTGTATTCACCCAGTTTAAAAGGGACTGAACCAACCGGTTGACGTTTAACATCATAAAATTTTATCGCTTTTTCTTTTACAATACTTGTATAAGGAAGTGATAGCAGATTTGGAAAATTATAATCCATATTTACTAAATGGAATTCTACTGCATAAGGTTCTATCACCTTTATACCCTCAATGATTTGAGCATTGCCATTTCTATATTCTTCAAAACCCTCAATATTGGTAAAATAAGAAATGCCCATTGAACCTGAATTTATATTCAATAACCTTTCAAAAGTATATTTTACATCATAAGCATTAAATTGCCTCTCTGTTTCACTTGAAAAACAGGTATCGTGCATAAAGCGTATGTCATTCCTTAAATAAAAAAACCAGTCTTTGCCATTATTTGTTTTCCAGGATGTTGCCAGTGATGGAATAATTTTTCCAACGCTATCCAAATCGGTAAGAGTGTTAAATAATTGCTTTATCAATTGTATATGATAAGCATGGTATGCATCAAGAGGGTCGAAAGAATTTATTTGTGCCTGTTCTAAAGTCCAGACATCTTTTAATACATGCTTTTCTGTTT
>JACQWN010000120.1 GCA_016209245.1 Bacteroidia bacterium | reverse complement strand
GTTCGTAACGAATTCGTACTTCGGTGAAATAATCTATGATAAAAAATGATGACCTAAATTGTAATAAATTTTTTAATCAATAAATATATTAAACTATGGAACTATCAACGATTTTATTACAGGCGGTATCCGATCTTGCACCTGTTGCAAAGATGGGAGCGGGTCTTGGAGCTGGAATAGCAGCTATTGGCGCCGGTATAGGCATTGGCCGTATCGGCGGCAGCGCTGTTGAAGCGATTGCAAGGCAGCCCGAGTCGGTTGGCGATATCCGCGCCAATATGATTATAGCGGCGGCACTTATCGAAGGAGTAGCTTTCTTTGCAATTGTCGTCTGTTTGCTCATTCTTTTCATCTGATGAAAAGAAACTTCACAATCCGCCGCCGGGGTTGCCGGCCGGATTGTGAAACAGATTTATTATTAGGCGAAATTTTAATATTAGAGATATGGATTTAGTAACACCCGGAATAGGTTTAATTTTTTGGATGCTGGTTTCATTCATCGTCGTTTTGCTTATCTTAAAAAAATATGCGTGGAAACCGATACTGAAATCGTTGAAAAACCGCGAAAATTCGATAGAAGAAGCGCTGCAATCGGCAGAAGAAGCCAAAAAGGAAATGGCACAATTAAAAGCCGATAATGAAAAAGTATTGCAGGAAGCCCGTTACGAACGCGATAATATCCTGAAAGATGCGCGTACCGTAAAAGATAAAATTATAAAGGAAGCTAAGCAACAAGCAACTGACGAAGCTAATAAAATAATGCAAAATACATTGGAGCAAATTGAATATCAAAAGCTCCTGGCATTGAATGAAATTAAAAACCAGGTCGCCGGAATTTCAATCGAAATAGCCGAAAAACTGCTCAGAAAAGAACTGTCGGAAACGTCAAAACAACAGGAATATATTGAAATTCTGTTGAAAGAATTCAAAGTAAATTAGACAATGATTAATATGCTTTCAAAACAAGATATATTGAGGTATTTAAGAGAAAATAAAAATCTGTTTCAGTCAAAATATCATGTCGTAAAACTAGGTCTTTTCGGTTCGTTTGCGAGGGGTGAAGAAACAGAAAAAAGCGATATTGATATTCTTGTGGAATTTGATAATGAGGCAGAAGATATTTTCGGTAAACGTCTTGACATTATTGACATTATTACAGAAAAATTTACCAGACATGTTGATTTATGTATTGAAAGCGGTATAAAACCGGTATTTAAAAAAATCATTTTAGACGAAACAGTTTATGTTTGAAAAAGATTATGCAATATTGACTAATATATTAGATTCTATTAATAAAATACTAGAAAACACATCCAATTATGATAATATATCAAATTTTGTTGCTGATCATAGAAGTTTTGACGCGACACTTATGAATTTCATTGTAATTGGTGAAATGGTTGGAAAATTAAGTGTTGAAATAAAGGAAAAAAATCCTGCAGTTGATTGGAGAAAAATTTATGCATTTAGAAATGTATTGGCTCATGACTATTTTGGGATTGAAGAAAAACAAATTTGGCAAATCGTTCAAAATGATATTCCAAAATTAAAAAATGATATCGAAACAATAATTAATACCGGTAATTCGAATGAATCAAAGTAAAATATCGGTGCGGTACGCAAGGGCATTGTTTTCGCTTGCCGAGGAAAAAAACTTGCTGGAAGCAATCAGGGATGATATGCTCTTGGTAAGCAATATATTTAAGCAAGTCGCTGAAATCAATATTATTCTTGAAAATCCTATTGTGAACACATCGGGGAAGCAGAAAATATTTGCCGAAATATTTAAAGGCCGGCTCAATGATTTGTCGCTGTCGTTTATTGATTTTATTGTTAAGAACAAGCGTGAAAAATATATCCGTGATATTATCAGAAATTTTTTTGACCTTTACAGAGCGGCTAAGGGGATAAAAGTTGTTCATCTGACAACAGCCATACCTATTGATGAACAGTTGAAATCTGAAATTTCCGCTATAATTCATAATTTACTGAACTGTAATATTGAACTGCAGCATTTTATTAAAGAAGATTTACTTGGCGGATATATTTTACGCATTGATGATAAACAATACGATGCCAGCATCGCCACAAAACTGAAAGAACTTAAACGGGAAATGATAAATACCACATTTGACGAGCGATTTATTAAGACAACCGGATAATTTAAAATATTTAAAATATGAGTGATATTAAAGCTTCGGAAGTATCCGAAATACTAAAGAAACAGTTGGCCGGATACAAGGTTGACACAGCGATGGAAGAAACAGGCACGGTATTGCAGGTAGGCGACGGTATAGCGCGGATATATGGCTTGTCGAGAGTACAGTCGAACGAGATGATTGAATTTGAAAACGGAATAAAAGGCATTGTTTTCAACCTTGAAGAGGATAATATCGGTTCCGTTATTCTGGGTTCTTCCGAAAAAATTAAAGAAGGCGATATAGTAAAGCGGTTACGGCGTATATCGTCCATTATGGCCGGTGAAGGACTGCTTGGCCGGGTTATAAATACTATTGGAGAGCCGATTGACGGAAAGGGCCCAATACAGGGAAAGCTTTATGAAATGCCGTTAGAGCGGAAGGCACCTGGAGTAATCTTCCGGCAGCCGGTAAAAGAACCGATACAAACTGGAATAAAAGCCATTGATGCAATGATTCCGATAGGAAGAGGACAGAGGGAGCTTATTATCGGAGACCGTCAGACTGGAAAAACGGCCATCGCCATTGATACTATTATTAATCAGGCGAAGCTGAATGCAACATGCGCTGAAAAAGACAAAGTTTATTGTATTTATGTAGCAATCGGGCAGAAGGGTTCAACTGTCGCCAATATTTCTAAAATACTTGAAGATTATGGGGCGATGCAATACGTTATAATTGTTTCGGCCACGGCATCCGATCCTGCTGCTTTACAATTCTATGCTCCTTATGCAGGAGCTGCTATCGGAGAATATTTCAGGGATACAGGCCGTCATGCTTTAAATATCTATGATGATCTTTCAAAACAGGCGACTTCCTATCGTGAAGTTTCATTATTATTACGAAGGCCTCCGGGACGCGAAGCCTATCCGGGCGATATTTTTTATAATCATTCGCGTTTACTTGAAAGGGCGGCTAAAATTATCGAATCGGATGAAGTAGCAAGACAAATGAACGATATTCCGCCGTCAAGGAAATGCACAGATTAAAGCGATGAAAAAGGTAGCCGGAACATTAAAGCTTGACCAGGCACAATACCGTGAGCTTGAAGCTTTTTCAAAATTTGGCTCCGACCTCGATTCTGCAACTCTTGCCGTGCTTGATAAAGGCGCAAAAAATGTTGAAATTCTTAAACAGGAACAATATTCGCCGGTGAAAGTTGAACATCAGATCGCTATTATTTTCTGCGGAACTAAAGCATTGTTAAAAAATGTACCTGTCAGACAGGTCAAAAAATTTGAATCGGAATTCAGTGACGAGCTTGAATCAAAGCATAAGGATGTACTCGATGAACTTGCTACCGGTGTGCTTACCGACCATGCATCTGAAATCATGGAAAAAGTTGCACTGCAATTGGCAGAAAATTATAAACAAACAGGTAGTTAAAAATGGCGACATTAAAAGAAATACGGATTCGCATATCTACAGTAAAATCAACACGGCAAATTACCAGTGCCATGAAAATGGTTGCAGCTGCCAAGTTACGAAAGTCACAGGAAGCAATTCTGCAGATTCGCCCTTATGCTAATAAATTACTGGAAATGATTATAAATATCAGCGCCGGCCTTGATACCACTGAAGAAAATAAATATGCACAACAACGTAAACCTGAAAATATTCTTCTTATTTTAATCGCCTCTAACAGGGGCTTATGCGGAAGCTTTAACTCGAATGTTGTTAGGCGTGCAATACAATTAACTGAAGAACAGTATTCAGAACAATACAAAAAGGGGAAAGTCAACTTTTTTGCTATCGGTAAAAAAACAGCAGATTTTTTAAAACGTAAAAAGTTTAACATTACAGGTACATACCATGAATTGTTTAATGAACTGACCTTTGCCAATATTACACCTGTTGCAGAATCAATTATGACGCAATTCGTCAATAAAAAATTTGACCGTATCGAGCTAATTTATAATCAGTTCAAAAATCCCGGAGTACAAATTCTCACTACCGAACAGTTTTTGCCTATCAAAGCAATTCAATCGAAAAATTCCCGGTTACAGTATAATTTCATTTTTGAGCCATCAAAAGAATATATTGTAAACGAATTGATTCCAAAATCATTAAAAGTGCAGTTTTTTAAGGCGCTTCTCGATTCTTTTGCATCGGAGCACGGCGCCAGAATGACGGCTATGCACATGGCTACCGACAATGCAACCAAGCTTCTCCGCCAATTGCAGCTTGATTATAATAAAGCACGACAAGCCGCCATTACTAAAGAAATTTTAGAGATTGTCAGCGGAGCCGAGGCGTTGAAGGGGTGATATGTTCATTATCCTAAATCTAAAATGCCATTGGTTTAAAACCTTGTGCATTTTTAATTTCAAGCAATCCTTCTCCTTTTGAATGTATTACAAACAAGCCTTTGCTTTCTGCGTATTTAGCGCTTTCTTCATAATATTTTAATGCTGCGACAGCGCCATATACTTTGCAGACTGTATAATGCGGGAAAAACGACTGATTGATGTAACTGATTAGTCATATTAAAATGTATATTATTCTGCAAATATACGAAAATTTACATCATAAATAAAAAACAAATTGTATCTTTGAATGTAAAAGCAGAAGAATTAATTTTTGCAAATGCCTGATACTTTGTGCGTTGAAAAACAGTTATATGTGATAGGCTGCCAAAAAACTCCGGATAAAAAATGAATTGAAAAAAAACAATAACAAAATTTAGCCCAAAACAGAAAACAAGGAAAGAGATAAAAAAGATTTAACACTTAACCTGAATAATTCACAAATTTTTAATTGAAATATATTCTAACCTGATTTGTGAATAATACAGGTTAAAAAATAGATAAAATGAAACTGATAAAAGCACTTATAATATTTTTTCTATCAATTTGTTCGTGTATTAATATTTTCGGACAAAATCCTAAATTAGATTCATTATTAAATGTATATAAAAACTCCGCACACGACAGCATCCGTTGTCGTTTAATGTTAGAAATAGGTAACCAATTTCAAAAACAATCTCCTGATACGTCGTTACAATGGTATAATAATGCTTATAAAACAGCGACCAAAACAGAAAACCATGATGAGATCTTTAAGCTCTATGCTGCCGGTTCACTGCAAGCATCTGGCTGTGTAGAACGTTATTATAAAGGGAATTATCAAAAAGCGCTTGAATATACCAATAAGTCATTTAATATTTATCAAACTATAGCTGCAAAAAGCAAAAGCAGGGAAATTCAGAAGAAAGCCAAAAAAGGAATGGCAGAAGCACTAATGAATATCGGTAATGCGAATTGGTTACAATTTTCATATAACGTGGCAATTGAGAAATACAAACAGGCTGCAAAATTATATAAGCTTCTGAACGATTCATCAAATTTAGCATTGGCATATAGTAA
>JACQWN010000704.1 GCA_016209245.1 Bacteroidia bacterium | reverse complement strand
TCAAACGGTTGTTCTGCGGCTTCGTCGCCTGTCACAGTTACCGTATATCCTTTGCCTTCTGCAAATGCAGGAACAGACCAAAGCGTATGTATAGGAAATAGTGTTACCTTAACGGCTACAGGCGGTGTTTCTTATGCCTGGAATAATGGTATTGCTCAGGGAGTTTCTTTTTCTCCGTCAACAACCTCAACATATATTGTTACTGTTACCGATGCAAACGGTTGCACTAATAGTGATAATGTTATTGTCACTGTAAATCCATTACCAACAGCCGAAGCAGGGAATAATCAAACTGTATGTGCTGGTACAAGCGTAACATTAACGGCAACCGGTGGTTCTACTTATGTTTGGAATAATGGAGTTATTCAGGGTATTTCATTCACTCCAACTGCAACGAATATTTATACAGTTACTGCTACCGATTCAAATGGATGCTCGGCAACTGATAATGTTACTGTAACCGTTAACCCTTTACCAACTGCTGAAGCCGGAAATGCTCAAATCGTATGTATAGGCACAAGCGTTACATTGACAGCAACAGGCGGTACAACATATTTATGGAATAATGGGGTCACGCAAGGAATATCATTTACGCCATCTGCAACCAATACATATACGGTTACAGTTACCGATGCAAACAGTTGTTCAGCAACTGATAATGTTACACTAACGGTAAACCCTTTACCGCCAGCCGATGCAGGTACTGACCAAAGCATATGTATTGGCAATGGCGTTACATTAACGGCTACAGGCGGTGTTTCTTATGCCTGGAATAATGGAATTAGTCAAGGCATTTCTTTTACACCGACAGTAACAAATACATATATAGTAACGGTAACAGATGTAAACGACTGTTCAAATAACGACAGCGTATTAGTAACAGTTAACTCTATTCCGCCAACACCAACCATTACTCTCAATGGTAATATATTTACATCAAGTTCCACAACCGACAATCAGTGGTACAACCAAAATGGACTTATTTACGGTGCAACATCTCAAACATATACCGCTATTATAACTGGTGATTATTTCGTTATTGTTACTCAAGACAGTTGTATTTCCGATACTTCTAATGTCATTCATTTTTCTGCAACTGGTATCTATGAAAAATTAATTTCAGAATCAATTAAAGTTTATCCAAATCCTGCAAATGACAAAATCGAAATTGATGGGTTACAAGCCGGAAAAATAGAGCTCATGAATTTACAAGGACAGGTTATCAAAAAAATAAATGTATCAAGTACAAAGACAAGACTTGATATATCAAAATTATCTGGCGGGGTTTATATAATGAGAATTAAAACGAATGATGGAATCATAATGAAAAAGCTCGTAAAAGAATGATAACTGATTGACCCCCAGTGCATAATCGAGTAAGCCTCCCCGCCAGATGAACTGACGGGGAGAGCTTCTCATACCACTGAACAAAGCAAACCGCTCAAAACCCAACCCGCAATCAAAGTTTGTTCTGCATAAACTTTTTGCCAATGCTCGAAAAAAATTATGTTATTTGACCGGAATATATTAAATTTGCAGAAAACTTATTAGAAATGAATCAAAAATATGACGTTTCATTGTCCTGTGGACAAACGAAAGTCAAGCGCGACCTCAATCCGCGAGCGTAGAAGCTCTGCGGAGACGCTTCGTCCACAAGGACAATTGAGCGTCATGATATTTGGTACACGAGTGAAGTTTAATATTAATTAAATCATACAATTATGAAAAAAATTTTACTATTATGTACAGTTTTAAGTGCGGCTTCAGTTATAAGAACTCATAGCCAATCTATCGGAGTGGGAGATATTTTATCAATTGGTGAAACAAAGTACACCGGGAATGATACTCTTCCTGATTTATCAATTACACCTGGCGGTTCGGGGATAAATCAAACATGGAACTACAGCGCCCTTGTTTCTCATCACTGGGATACACTGACTGCAATAAATCCTTCAGAAGCGCCGTTTAGCAGCAATTTTCCCGAGGCAAATATTGCTGTCGAAAACTTTTCAGAAGGTAAAATTTTTTATTATTATGGAAAAAGAGATGTTGACGGCTTATATATATATGGGATTTCGGGAGATATTATCGGTACAGGCGAAGATATATGCTTGACTTTTAACCCGGGATTTTATATGATTAAATGTATTGCTATGTATCAAACTACATATAATGAAAATTATTACCTGGAAATAACTATTCCTGCACCACCTAATCCTTATAATGCCGAGTCAGTCAAACAACGCAGCTATACAAATGCATCAACAATATTTGATGCTTGGGGTCAAGTCACTACACCTGAAGGAACTTATTCCATACTTCGTCAAAATACTACTGAATATAGAACCGATTCTTTGTGGATAAAAATACCTGTTATAGGATGGTCGTATATTCAAACCTCACAGGATACTTCAAACAGTTACCGTTACTGGGCTAATGGAATTGGTATTCCTGTTGCAGAGCTAACATACGATCCAAATGCTGACAGTGTAAAAAGCGCCAGTTATTGGGTGCTTAATCCTGATGTCGGTGTAGCTGAAAACAATGTACAACTAATGATATTATACTCAAATCCGGCTTCAAGCCAGATATTTTTGAATAATCTTGACTTTAATTCGGAATATGATATTCAACTGGTTGATATATATGGCAGAGTAGTCAGTTATATCGCTCTTCACAATAAAATTGCTGAAAATATTGATATCAGCAATCTGGCAGCCGGCTTATATATTATTAATGTATCTTCACAAAGCAGACAGATATTAAGCGGAAAGATAGTTATATATAAATAAAACGTTATTATTTAGTGCCTGTCTTTAAAGTCGGCAATTTAGTAGCTTTACTCATTGGATGACTTTCTAATTAATTGATTATCAGCTTGAATTGCATGATGTCCTTAATAAATAAGTCATCCGATGAGTTTCTACGCGACAATACAGACAGATACTATTGCTGATATGAGAAATAATCAAAACACGGAAAATATCATAATAGAGAAAAAAAATATCACTATTTCAAAATACGATAGAGTAAACCTTGGTTTTACTCAACTTTATCAATACAGGCGATTTATCCTGATTTTCGCCATAAGGGAAATAAAGTTACAATATTCTCAGACAATTTTAGGTATCTTGTGGAGCATTATTACACCTTTGACAGGATTATTGATTTATTCATTATTCTTTACTAAAATAATTCTATTAAACACAGGAGGTATTCCTTACCCCGTTTTTGTGCTTGCCGGATTGGCCGCCTGGTACTACTTTACTTATCTTGTGGGCAGCGGAGGCAGTTCTGTGATTCAAGCCCAATCAATAATAAAAAAAATATATTTCCCAAAGCTTGTCTTGCCTCTATCTAAAGCTGTTGTGGGTCTTGTCAACCTGGTTATTATTCTGGCTTTACTAATAATCTATATGTTAATTACCGGTTATTTCCCATGTTTGAATATCATATTTCTTCCGGTCGTCATTTTGTTTAACATGATTACAGGTTTGTCGCTTGGTATTTGGCTGAGCGCTTTGACTATACGTTACAGAGATTTTCATCATATTATTCCTTACACCATTGGTTTTGGGATTTGGCTCACACCTGTATTTTATCCGGTTTCGATACTTCCTGAATCTTATCAGTTTTTCATGTTTTTTAATCCGATGGCGGCAGTAGCGGAGGGATACCGCTGGGCATTAGCAGGCACTCCTTTCCCATCAATTAATTATTTGTTTTCAATAATTCCGGTACTAATACTTTTAGCGGGGGGATTATATTATTTTAGAAAAATAGAAGGGAAGATGGTTGATATGGTGTGAATAATTTTCATGTATGTCAGAGATTATACTAAAGGTCAATAACATTTCTAAATGTTTCCATTTAGATTCACTGGTTGAACAATCGTTTAAGGATGAACTCGGCGCCGGAATGAAATCACTATTTGTCAAAAGCACAAAATGGGCAAGGGGAAGGAATGAATTCTGGGCTTTGAAAGATATTAATTTTGAGCTGAAAAAAGGGGAATCGCTTGGTATTATCGGGAGGAATGGTGCAGGTAAAAGCACACTTCTAAGGATTATAAGCCGGATTACCGAACCAACATCCGGGACTGTCGAAATAACCGGTTCTTTTGCATCAGTGCTTGAAATTGGCACGGGTTTGATTCCGGAACTATCGGGTAAGGATAATATTATTTCCTATTGTCAACTGCTTGGATTTTCTAATAAAAAAATCAATAAACTTTATCCGGTTATCGTTGAATTTAGCGGAATATCTGATTTTTTGGAAATGCCAATCAAATACTATTCTACAGGGATGATTATGCGCCTGGCTTTTTCCGTCATCATCCATCTTGATGAAGATTTAATGCTGTTTGATGAAATAATGGCCGTAGGAGACCTGTCGTTCAGAGCAAAATGTTTTGAAAGAATTGCAAATTTGAAGAACCAAAACAAAACATTTATTCTGGTAAGTCATAATCTTAGTGATATTGCCAACTATTGCGACAGGATAATAATTCTCGAATCGGGCATCATTATGTCTATCGGAACGTTCACAGAAGTAGCAGGCGCCTATTACAAGCTGAATATGAAAAAAGACATGGTCATCAAACCTGAGGACATTAAAACGCTTGAAAGTAAAATTTTAAATTTGAAGAAAAAGTTTTTTGAAAGTAGTGAAAATTTAACTTCTAAGATTGAATGGACAAAAACAGACACCCCTGGCAATGAAAATATTTCATTTTTAAAAATCGCATTGCTGAATCAAAAAGGAGAACAAACATCTGTTTTTCAAAATGATGAAATAATTTGTATTATGACAAAATTTCTGCGCAATATTTCAGGAACTGAAGCAGATATTATATTTTTAGTCAGCGATATTATGGATAACAGACTGTTTTATGATAATATTGCAGCTCATAGCAAGTCATCTGAAATGAATGAAAAAGGGCTCTATGATGTATTTTGGAAAATCCCGCCATACATATTTAACCAGGGAATATTTAAGGTAAGCTTGTTTATATTTATGAATAACCTCCCTGTGTACAGACTGGTAAATGTAGTCAGTTTTGAAGTGACAAAAGATAGAAAAGAACAGGATGAATTCAGATATTATACACCATTATTACCCGATATTAAATTTATGATTGAAAAAGCTAATGAATAAAAATATATGTTGAATATAAACATTCCTTTTTTTGGTATTGACAAATTTTACAAACAATATTCCCCCGAAATATTAGCTCTTGTTGATTCCAGCTTTTCTTCGGGGAAAGTCCTAATGGGTAAGGAGATAGCAGAGCTTGAAAACAATCTGTGCAGAATAAGCGGACGGAAATATGCCGTTGCAGC
>JACQWN010000119.1 GCA_016209245.1 Bacteroidia bacterium | reverse complement strand
ATTCCTGCTATATTATATTTTCCTTCTGTTTCAATAACATCACTACAGGCCTTGCAATGTCCGCCGCCGCCAATAAGAATGATTTTCTGTTTACCTTTCATATTACACTGCTTGGGATATTAACTATTCTGGCTGCCAGCCATTCGGCATTTTCAAAATTATCTTTCAGATAATTCTTGTATATCGGCAAATTGTTAATCAAACGACAGGCAGGTCTTGTCATTACACCACGTTCATTGGTATATGCAAGAAAAAGGTTAATCATAGTGTAACCTCCCCAAAGCCACCGTTTGAGTTAACTACCCAATGACCACCTTTAGCGCTTCCATATCTTCTTAGTTGCCCATCCGATTTTAATTTTTTAATATATTCTTTTGTTACCTTTAAGCCCCTGTTTATTTCTTTCGAAATTTCAGGTATTGTTATTTCAGGATAGTTTTTAACCAAATGTAATATTACATCATAAATTTGATCTTTGGTTTTCAGGTCGGTTTTCAGGTCGGTTTTCAGGTCGGTTTTATTGGAAAATATGGTTACACGAAACCCGTGCTGATAATTTTCGAAGAATCGCTTCTAATTGTTAATCCGTCTTTAATGGAAATATTATCAGAGAATCTTCCCGCCTCGATTGTTGCACTAAAAACATCATTTTTGGCAAAAAGCAGATAGGCAGCATTAGTAATTTTTTGATTTCTTATTTTGTAAGCCCACTACCAAAGGGTCCATAATTATTCATTTACCCGCCAATAGCCGCCTTTGTCTGGACCAATACATAATGTTCTTTGCAATTTCCGCCCTACTGGCTTGTGGATTCTTTAGAAGAAAATCCAGGATTTCTTGTTGTTTCCTGGTAATTTTCCGGGTAGTTTTCCGGGTAGTTTTCCGGGTAGTTTTCTGGGTAGTTTTCTGGGTAGTTTTCTGGGTAGTTTTCTGGGTAGTTTTTTTTTGTCGCTCAATTATGGTTGCACCACTTACTTTTTCAAAAGCAACATCTTTTTTTCGCCAGATAGTTACCACAAAAGCATCACTAATTTTAAACTCAGGTACTTGCAATCCAGCTTTTCTACATTGATCTATCATATCTTGTATTCCTGTCCCCATCCGTTCAATATATTTAGCCAAATAAAGTGATTCGGCAATTAGGGGGTTAAAAGGATAAGAAGTATGGTCATTTGTTAATTTTTCCAATGATAACGCAGGGGGTAAATTTCCGGGATTTCTTATTTCTAATCTATCGGTAAAAAGCATTACCTGAACACTTCCTGTACTATCATAATCGCGATGAGCTACGGCATTAACGATAGCTTCTTCAATTACTTCGGGAGGTATTTCATAAGCGGTAGGAACTTGTGGTCCATTGGCACGAGTGCCGACCGCATAATCTATTTTTGAAAGCACAAAATTAACTGCCTGATCAACCAATTCAAATAAGTTCCCTTTATAAACCTGATAAAAAGGAATTGGTTTAACAACTTTTGTTCCGTGAAAATGAGCACATTTTACTTCGGATGAAATAAAAAAACGTTGAGGCTGTTTCCCAAACAACAAAATTGCCGCATTCGATAAGAAATTTTCTTTAAAAAGGTTCAAATGCGTCAACACTTTTTTTTTCGATGCATTAATAGACAAAGGGAAAGCTCTTTCCTCACGAGATTTTTCAACAAACCATTTGATTTTATCGTCCGAAATATCATCTAAGATAGCTTCATTATTTCTACTTTTATCAAAAGGCTCTACCCTTAATCTTCTTTTTTCGATAAGATAATTTACCAAACTCGAATAAACATCACTCAAAAGTTCGGAAGGTGAAGAAAATTTCCCATAGATCAAACTATCTGACACTTTTTTTATCAGGCGATTCATCTTTGGATGCCGTTCTTTTTTAGATGCAATTAATAAAAAAATCAGGCGATATTTATGATTCAATGAAGCGCAATCAAATTCCCGTTCAGTGGGCGATGTTTCATCTTCAAACTCAAATCCGTATTCTTTTCCGAAAAGACCGATATATATATCACATTTTTGGACTTCATCAATGTATAAATCGTTTGCAATCCTATCCTGTGCAGGAATATCCTCAAAAATAAACACCTCGCAAAATTTTCTAAACATTGCATCATTTCGCAAATAATCGGCAAGAATTCGCCTTTCTTTGGCAAACTCCGACTGAACACTACTAATGAAAATATTTATTGGCTTCATCTTATAAATTACTTGACACTACTTGGAATATTAACTACTCTATCAGCCAGCCATTCAGCATTATCAAGATTATCTTTCGTACAATCCTTATACATCAGCAACTTGTTAATTAAACGCCAGGCAGGCCGTGTCATTACATCATTTTCATTTGTAAATTGAAGAAATTTATCCCGTTCCTTTCTATTCTTCAGAATTACAGTATTAAGCCAATAATTTGATTTTGCATATTCAGGTTCTTCAATAAACTTAATTTCCGTATTTTTGAAGAAATTTTTGTATTCTTCTGCTAATTGTCTTTTGGCTTTAATAAATCCGGGTAATTGTTCTATTTGAGCCACACCAATAGCTGCTGCGAGATTTGTTAAACGGTAATTATAGCCAATATCGTCGTGAACATATTCCCATTTATGTGGCACTTTAGCTTGTGTAGTCAAATGTTTAGCTTTTATTGCAAGCTCTTTATTATCTGTAATAATCATACCACCTCCACCGGTAGTAATAATTTTATTCCCGTTAAAACTTAAAATGCCAAATTTACCGAATGTACCTGTATGTTTTCCTTTATAGAAACTACCAAGGCTTTCGGCAGCATCTTCTATCATGACGATATGGTATTTATCGCAAATCTGTTTTAATTCTTTAATTCTTGCAGGATGGCCGAATGTGTGCATCGGGATGCATACTTTTATCGGCTTATGGGTAATAAGATTATAGCTATAAATACCGGTATCGTCTTCAACAGAATATGTATTGTCGTTTAGAAAATTTTCTAATTTAATCGGGGATAATCCCATAGTATCTTTGTCAACATCAATAAAAACAGGTTTAGCGCCGGTATAAACAATTGCATTTGCCGTAGCAATAAAAGTCAAAGGTTGGGTTATTACTTCATCTCCATGTTTTACGTTTGAAAGAATTAATGCAATATGTAAGGACGCTGTTCCGTTCACTGCTGCAACCGCATATTTGCTGCCCGTATATTCCGCAACTTTTTTCTCAAATATATCAACAAATTTTCCGACACTGGATACATAAGTCGAGTCAATACACTCGTTAAGATATTTTTTTTCATTTCCCCGAAAGCGTGGTTCGTGTAATGGAATAATACCTGCAGTGTTGTATAAACCGCGAATAAAATCAATTATTTTTTCAAACATAAGATTAGTGTGCTGATTTTAATAAAGCAAAAAAGTTGCTTTTATAATTTTTATATCGGAGGAATATTTCGATCATTTCGTAAAAATAGCGAATACTTCCCCTCAATTTTTCTATTCCATTTCTTTTCTTAACAAGCTTTGTCCATAAATATCTTCGAAAAACCGGTTTTTTTACATAATATTCTATAGTTGAAGACAATACTTTCAGATTTGAATCCTGTATCAATCTTTTTGCATCATATAAATTATATGACCTTAGATGACCTCTGCAGTCGTCGGGTCCATACTTTCTGTTCCTGAATTCATAACACTTTTCGAGTGGCAGATTCAAAAGGATATATTTTGAGTTTTCACCGGCAATTTTGAGAATATCCGTATCGTCAGGCAAATGTTCAAGAATATCGGATAGAATAATAATATCAAAAGTTACATCTGTT
>JACQWN010000703.1 GCA_016209245.1 Bacteroidia bacterium | reverse complement strand
TCAAGTTCGGGAATTTGGTTCACCTTATCCGCATTTTGTACTGCCAGTTGTTGATATATATTGATATGAGAATTTTTATATTAATATTATTTTGGGGGTTGTTCGGTTATATATCTTATTCTCAAAAGGATTCACTTTCAGCAATTATTTCTATTTTACATGAAGATCTTTATAAAGTGTATAAAGACTATATGAATTGCATAAAGACAATGAAGTGTCCTGAAAAACTGATATTAATCGAATATCAAGTTAATTCAGATTCGTCCAATACTTTTGTTGTCTATACTACGAATTCGGCAGAAGATATGATCTATAAACCACCCTTACAGTATGTACTAGTGTTGCGACAATTTAATTTTAAGACCTCACAGGTTTTAGAAACCTGTGAGGTCTGGATTAAAAAATTGTTTTCAATGTTTCATTTTTAAATTGTCAAGACACTAGTTGATAGTAATTTGGTCTATTTATATACCGGGTTGGAAAAATCTATCATTATGGAAAAAAAATGGATATCTGAGTTATTTGAATTATCAAAAAAATACACGGATTATAATATAATTGAGGTTATCTCTTGGGAAAATTATTCATTTAGATATGAAACAGGCCCTTTTTGTTTGTTTGATCCATTTTACATCCGATATTTAACAAAAGATGGAAAGATAATAGATAGAAAGTTGGTATCGGGTAGCCTATACAAGAATTATAAAAAACCTGTATTTATCAAATGAATTAATGTTATAGATCGATAATTTTGCTATTAATAACTTATGTTTATATGATACCATCAATAAGAAAAATTATCAGGGTAATCCTTTTTATTACACTAATTTTTTTATTCGCTTTCAATCTTTTTGCACAGATTGAAATTAAACCGTCAGATAAAATTGAAATAAAAAAGTCCTTTATAGGTAATAAATATATTTATAAAAATAAGAATTATGGTTATTTTAATATGAGTCGAATTTTAAAAGTATGCCCCAAAGCGAACCATGAATTAAAAATAGCTAAAGGAATGTTTTTAATAGGCAACGCTATTCTTTGGGTTGGTGCAGCTTACACAGGTACATTCCTTGGTTCTTTAGCTTTTTATCATGAAATTAATATTGCACAAGGATCAGTCGGTAATTTGGGGCTTTTCAGCGGCGGGTTTATGGTAGTAAATAGTCAAAAACGTTTGAATAAAGCAGCAATTCTATATAACAGATATATCACAGATAAGTAAGAAATCTTTTAATAAAGTCGCACGCATAGCCGAGCCCGGCAAAAAAATGCTGTTTACTTATGGTCCCAACCAATCCCGCAAAAAAGTTATTTACAAGGAAAACGGTCTTGACCAATGGACCCGGTACTATTCCGGCGCTTACGAAAAAGAAATAAAAAACGGAAATACTCGTAATTTATATTATATTTACGCCGGCGACGGCCTCACAGCAGTTTACATTAAAGATAACACCGGCGAAAACATGTATTATATTTTAAAAGACCATTTGGGCAGCATTGTAGGAATAACCGACGAGGCAGGCAACCTGCTTGAAGAGTTGAGTTATGACGCTTATGGCAACCGGCGCAACCCTGCCGACGGTTCGTTTACCAATGTACCACTGTCAAATATTATTGCACGCGGCTTTACGGGTCATGAGCACATTGATGAGTTCGGGCTGATAAACATGAACGGCAGGGTTTATGACCCTGTTCTTGGCAGGTTCCTCAGTCCGGATAATTATGTGCAAGCGCCAGATTATACACAGAGTTTGAACAGATATACTTATTGCATCAATAATCCTCTTAAATACAAAGATCCTGAAGGTGAATTTTTTGAAGGGACATTGACAACACTTACTGTAGATTTCTTTAGAACCTTATTTACAGGAGGATTAAGCAGTGACAGAGAGACACGGCAAGCAGCATGGACAGAGTATGATCCTACTGCTGAATGGTCAAGGACATATAAATCATGGAAAATAGATATTGGGCAATTCAAAACAGACCCCAACAGAACAATCGCAGGTCGGGGACTCCAATTATTATCAAGATTTACATGGGAAGTTCCTCAAATGCACTTTGGATTGATAGCTTCGCATGCTAGAAATATAACAGGAAATGTTACTAATGTTGACTATTATGGAGGTGCTACTTTAGTTAACAGGGATGATCCTGCTAATCCATGGGCTTGGGGATTTACTTTAGGCCCATACATTAATACTTTAAATGCTGAAGCTGATCCATATAGTGACGAATTATTCAGACATGAATATGGTCATACTCTTCAAAGCAGACTTGTTGGTCCTTTCTATTTAACTCATGTCGGTTTACCTAGTTTAATCGGTCAGGGATTAGAAGATATTGGAGTTAATGACCATAGCAGAGAATGGTATGAAACACAAGCCAACAGGATGTCTTTTAGGTACTTTAGCAATCATGATCCAAATGCTTTAAATTCAGCAACAACTTTGTATGGGCCAGAATCAGGGCCATGGATAGAAAAACAGGGAACACCTTGGGATAATACAGAATATCCACGTACATATAATCCTAACTGGTATTGGTTGTTTGCAAATCCTTTACCATTTGCATGGTGGTTATTATTTTAAATTGAAAAAAATGGGCTTATTTCGTATTTGTTTATTAATTATTACAGTCATTTTTTATTGTAGGTGTGAGGAGCCTTGCTGTGTAGAAAAAGTTTATCGTTTTTGGGTTGAAAACAAGAGTGACAGATTGATAAATTTTTTAGTTAGTTATAATTATCCTGATACCATTATTCCTGATACTTACAATAAAATTAAGGGGGTATCGTCAGGTTCAAGATCTCCTTATGATAGTCATGAGAAATGGGAAAAAGTATTCGAAACTCTTCCGGCAGATACTTTAAGTATATTTATTTTTAATGGGGATACAATGGCAACGAATGACTGGCAAACTATAAGAAGTGGATACAAAATAGCTAAACGGTACGATTTAAGTTTAGGAGATTTACAACAATCTGACTGGACAATAACATACCCATAATATTAACTATGCAAAAACTATTAGCCATAAGCGCCTTAGCATTACTTGTGATAAGCTGCAAAAAGCCCATCGCCGACTTTAGCTATGCTCCGGCAAACCCCAAGGCAGGCGAGACAGTGCAGTTCACCAACAAATCAACCGATGCCCGGAGTTATTCATGGAATTTCGGCGATATGTCAATAGGTTCGGAGGAGAACCCGGCGCATGTTTACGAAAATGCGGGAAACTACATCGTGGATTTA
>JACQWN010000118.1 GCA_016209245.1 Bacteroidia bacterium | reverse complement strand
TGTTCATTCACTTGCAAGAAAAATATTAACATTCTTACAAGAGGAAGAAATTAAAAGTAAAGAAAAAGGTATTAAAGTCGGAAAAATTCTGGAAGGAGAAAGTAAGTGGGCAAAATCATCAAGAAAACGATTTAACTTAGGCACGATTATAGATAGCCTTCAGGAAATAATTATTGCTATAACAAAGGAAAATAAGATTGTATTATGCATTGATGAGATAGATAAAGAAAGAAAAGAAGATGTTATTGTTATTCTTGATTCTATTAAGGATATTCTTAAAGCAGAAAAATTATCCTGCTTAATCGCACTCCCGCCGGCAATGTATGTAGAATATTTAGAAAGCAGGGATAAACTATTTAGTAAAGCAAATCTTGAAAATATACTTAAAGATTTACTCCCTGTTAATAAAATGAGTGATAGTGAAATAGATGAAGTATTAACCAAAAGAACGGAGTCATTCCCACAAGTGTTGCCCAAAGAAGTAAAGTAAATTGTAATAAAATTTGCGGATGGTAACCCAAGAGAAGCATTACTTCTTTGTCAAAATGCAATGCTATCAAAACAAATTCATAATGACTATAAAAAAGAAAATTTTATTCTATCGCTAAATGAGATAAAACAAGAAATGGGAAAATTTTTATGGGCAAGGGTAAATCGTCTAAATTTTTCACAAAGAGAAAAAGAATTCATTGAAGCTATTTATGAAAATGATATAATTCAAAAAACAGATTTAATCAATTCTATAAGCATTAAATTACCAGTTTCTACAAGACATCTTATAATAAAAAATTTTTTATCAAACAAAGTATTCGAAGAAATAAAACCAAATGTATATAAACTAAACAAGAAAGTTAAATTATTTTGTGAATTTATTGGATTTCAGTGAAATCAGTGAAATCAGCGAAATCAGCGAAATCAGCGAAATCAGCGAAATCAGCGAAATCAGCGAAATCAGCGAAATCAGCGAAATCAGCGAAATCAGCGAAATCAGTAAAATCAGTGAAATCGGTGAAATCAGCGAAATCGGTGAAATCAGTGAAATCGGTGAAATCGGTGAAATCGGTGAAATCGGTGAAATCAGTGAAATCAGTGAAATCGGTATTTTTAGTATTTTTAGTGTTTTTTATAAATAAAAAAAATAGAACTATTATTTAACAACGGACTACTAGTTTTTTGGTATCCGGTATCATAGTCAATGCAAATGCTTTATATCGAATCCGAAATATTGGAACTTAAATCGTCGCTTTCCGAATGGAAGGAAGTAATTATTTCATTATGTGCTTTTGCAAATAAAAAGGGAGGAAAAGTAATTGTTGGATTAGATAATAACGGACAACCAACTAATCAGCAGATCGGTTATGGTTCTATTGAAGATATAGCAAATAAAATAAAAACTAATACAGATCCGCCTCTTTACCCTTCAATTAATATCAAAACCTTTGCATTAGGAGAAATTGTCGAATTAGATATTCCCGAATCCGAGTAACAGAATGCTTGCAGATATGTTTCATAAAACAAATATTATGGAAAGTTGGGGAACCGGATTCAATAGAATACTGAATGATTGCATTGTATATCATAATCCAAAACCTCGGTTTGAGGAAAAAGCCGGCGCTTTTATCATCACATTTTATAAAGTATCTGTAAATGGCAGAATAAATGGCAGAATAAATGGCGAATTAAATGGCGAATTAAATGGCGAATTAAATGGCGAATTAAATGGCGAATTAAATCAAGGGCAAAAATTAGTATACAAAACAATAAGTTCCAAACCAGGGTTAAAGGCTAAAGAAATATCGGGATTACTTAATATTCCTTTTAGTACTATAGATAAATATATTAATGTACTATTGAAGAAAAATTTAATTATCCGGCGAGGCAGCAAAAAACCGGGGGGTATTTTACGAAAATAAACAATACAAATAGATAATTCTACTACATGACAAATCAGGATACGGAAATAACCGAACAAGGAATAGATATCAAACGATTTCTTTTCAAGCTGCTAATCAGGTGGTATCTGTTTGTCATTTCATTTATTATAGCATTCCTTACGGCTTACTTTTATAATAGATATTCCGAACCGGAATATATGGTATCGAGCACATTACTAATACGCGAGAAGAGCGACCTGTCTGATGGATTAAAAAGTATCCTTGATAATTTCGGAGCTTCAAACAAATCTTTTCAATATGAAAATAAACTCCAGACCGAAATTGAAATATTACGCTCTTATAATCTTATTGCTCAAACAATCAAAGAGCTTGACTTCGGAATTCAATATGTTGGAATTGGAACAATAAGGAATAAAGAACTGTACAAAGAATCTGTTCCATTTGAGGTTATTCTCGATACTTCCCATCAGCAATTAAGCGGAGTTAAGATATATATCAATATCCTTTCTGCTCAAAAGTATTTTATCGAAATAAAAAATCATTATAATATCAGCAAAGAGATGCTTTTCGGTGAATATTTCACTACAGATTATTTTAAATTCAAAATATTATTAAAACACACTGAACTATTCAATCAGCAAAAACCTAATTTTGGCCACGAAGGTTTTTACTTTATAATAAATAATACAACTGCTGTAATAAATGAATATCTTAGTAAATTGTCTGTTAGTCAAACTGATAAGGACGCTGCAGTGCTAATATTGTCGTCAAGCGGGAAAGTGCCTCAGAAAGAAGTGGATTTTCTGAATAAATTAGGTGAGGTATATATAGGATATGGACTTGCAGAAAAGAGTCAGATTGCAACAAACGCAATTAAATTTATTGATAATCAACTGGAGGGCATTGTTGATTCTTTGACTATTGCTGAAATTAGATTACAAAATTTCAGATTGCTCAATAAATCTATTATTGATATAAGCCAGGAAGGCCAGGCTTTATTTAAAAAGCTTGAAGAGCTTCAGATGGAAGGCTCTGTACTTCAAATTAAATCAAAATATTATGATTATCTTCTTAATTATATTATAGGCAGAAAAAGCGATTTTAAAGATATTATTGCACCTTCTGCAATCGGTATCAACGACCCTTTATTAACCTCGCTTATTGCAGAATTAAGTAAATTATACTCTGAAAAAAGCGTCATTGAATATAGCGCGAAAGAAAATAATCCAACATTAAATGTAATCAATATCAAAATTGAGAATGCGTATAATTCTCTTCTTGAAAATGTCAGAAATATTATTAAGTCCACCCAGATATCAATTGATGATAATGAAAAAAGGCTCGCTGAAACGCAACAGGAAATCCAGAAATTACCAGTAACAGAAAGACAATTAATAAATATTCAAAGAAAATTTGAACTGAATGATGAAATATATACATATCTGTTGGAAAAACGCGCAGAGGCAGGAATTGCAAAGGCTTCTATAATCTCTGATAATAAAGTTATTGACTTTGCAAGACCGGAGAGAGCAGCAAATATTTTTCCAAGAACAAACCATAACTATATGATTGCTATTATCTGCAGTTTAATTATTCCTTTGCTCATTATTCTATTATTAGATTTTTTTAGTGAAAAAATCATGGAAAAGAAAGATGTTGAAGATGTTACAAAAATACCTATTATCAGCACTATTGGACACAACAATCAAAATAATTTAATTATTGCAGACAACAAATCAAGATCTATTATTAATAATTCATTCTGGAACCTTAAAACAAATATGCAGTATGTTTTTTTAAATACAAATCATAAATCAATTTTAGTTACTTCGTCATCGAGCGGTGAAGGTAAGACATTTTGCGCAATTAATTTAGCTGTTATATTTTCGCTTATCGGCAAAAAGACAATCTTGATTGACTGCGATTTAAGAAAACCTGCTATCCATAAATATCTTAATCTGAATAATTCAATCGGATTATCTGATTATTATCTTGGAAAAAAGACTTTACAGGAAATAATTGTTCCTTCGGAACAAGAGAATCTGTACATTATTAGTTCCGGCTCAATTCCTCCGATTCCTTATTTCCTGCTCGGAACAGATAAGACAAGAGAATTGATAGAAAAAATCAAAAAAGATTTTGAATACATTATTATTGACACTCCGCCAATTTCTATTGTTACAGATGCAATACAATTGTCAGCTTATAGCGATACAACAATCTTTCTGGTCAGACATAATTTTACAAACCGTGGAGCATTGAAATTAATTGATGGACTGCATAACATTAAATTATTCGGGAATATTAATATTGTTATCAATGATGTTCCACTTAACACTCTTGCAGGGTATTATGCCTATAGTTATGGATATGCTTATAAGTACGGATATGGCTATAATTACAATTACTATTATAGTGATGATTATGCTGAGTTAAAAAATGAAACCAAATCAAGGAAATTATTAAAAAGATTGTTTGGAAATTGGATGGTTAAATAATATCATAAATGACAAATACTAATCTTACTAATACAATGAACTTTAAAAAGCCAAAATGGTACGCTATCTATGCAAGGCCACGCTGGGAAAAGAAAATACATAAAAAATTGGAAGAAAAAAAAATTACTTCATTTTTACCTTTAATCAAAACACTTCATCAATGGAGTGACCGGAAAAAAATGGTCGAAGAACCGCTTTTCAAATCTTATTTATTTGTTTACATATTTTTAGAACAGCAATTAGAAGTTTTAAGCATAAAGGGCGTGGTATCGTTTGTGAAATTTTGCGGGAAGCTTGCAGAAATACCGGAACAACAAATTGAGGCGGTCAGAACATATATGGATACCGATATCGGAAAACCGGAAAATTTTGATAAGCTTGAAATTGGTGAAACAATTGAAGTTATTAAAGGCCCTTTGTTGGGCCTGACCGGCCGTTTAGTAAAATATTACGGTAAATATAAAGTTCTAATTAAAATTGAAGCGATTAATGAAAATATAATTATTAATATTCCAATATCACATTTGAGGAGTCTGTAACCACAAAATATTTTACGAAATACGAATGGTACGAATATACGAATTTGGCTTCCATTCGTAAATTCGTAATGATTCGTATTTCGTAAAGAAAACATATTCCTGTTTGGTTGTGGCTTGACCACGTTAGGTATTATCACGTAAAAAAAATAAAATAATTTTGCATTATTTAAAAATTGAGTAATTTTGCTACTCAAATTATGCTCGATACCTTAATAACATCGAAAACAAGGATAAAACTTTTAGTAAAGTTTTTTCTAAACTGTAACTCCAGTTCGTATCTGCGCAGCCTTGAAAACGAATTCGGAGAATCATCCAATTCTATACGGCTTGAATTAAATAAATTTGAAAAGTCCGGCCTTTTAATCTCGACTCATAAAGGAAACAGGAAATATTTCAAGGCAAATACGAATCATCCGCTTTTCAAAGATATTCACAGCATCTTATTAAAATATATCGGATTCGATAATATAATAGAAAAAGTAATCAAAAAATTAGGCGATCTTGATAGCGCTTTTGTAACAGGTGATATTGCCGAAGGAAGAGACAGTAATAATATTGACTTATTTCTTGTCGGGAATAATATTGATAAAACCTATCTGCAGAAACTTATTTCCAAGGTGGAAGTAATTATACAAAAGAAAATACGATATCTTGTAATTAATAACGAAGATAGCAACGAATATCTTGCAAAACTCAACGACCATGAATGCCTGATGTTGTGGGGAAAATAGGCTTTTTGTAAGATATTCGTTTATGGTTTACAAAGTTTTTTTAGTTCATGGAACATGGGACTGAGTTGGCGAAGCTGTGTAGCAATTATAAGCCTCCATCGTCGTCATATGTATTTATTTTTGACAACAGGCTAGAATTTGGAAATCCTGGCGAATTTCCACCGGAAATAATGAAATTATTTACTATTATTAATATTCTGCTTTTTTACTAAATTTGCAGTTTTCAACGCCTTGATAAATTTATTTTGGATATTCTAACGAACTGTTGCATTTTTTTAATTATTGTTAATTAAATTAATCCCCATGAAACCCTGTTTCTATATAATCCTGCTCATGCTCATCATCAATGTTTCCTGTACGCATCACAAAAACATAATTTATTTTCAGAGTACGGAAAAAAATGATACAACTTCCTTTTTTAAAAACGATGAACCTGAATATATTATTCAAAATAATGATATCCTTTATGTCAGAGTATTGAGTATTAACAAGGATATAGTTGAACTTTATAACTTAGAAAGTGCTTCCGGTTATTTGTGGAGTTCCGATGCAAGCCTTTTTATTAATGGTTTCTCTGTTGATAAAAACGGGTTCATTCAATTACCAATGTTAGAAAGCATCAAAGTTTCGGGATTGACATTAATTGAAACTCAAAAAGTAATACAAAAAGAAGTAAATGAATATTTAAGGGATGCCACGGTTATTGTAAAACTAGTAAGTTTTAAGATTACAGTTCTTGGTGAAGTAAATTACCCAGGTGCGAAGGATATACATAAAAATCAGGTTAATATTTTTGAAGTTCTTGGCATGGCCGGTGATATAACACCTATGGGAAATAAAAAGAATGTACTTCTGATAAGACCTGATGCAAATGGTTCAAAAACCTATAGAATAGATTTAACCGATAAATCTTTATTATGTTCACAATTTTATTATCTGTTACCAAATGATGTAATCTATGTAGAACCGGTTAAAGGAAAAGCCCTTCAGGCGAACGCGGTAAATATTAGCCTTTTTTTATCTGCATTTGCATCTATATTGTCATTATTAACAGTTATAAGATATTATTATTAATAACCGATGTTACGCAAACGGATTACTTCATTACGAAGCGTTGCATTGAGCCTGTCGAAATGTCGTCATTGTGAGGAACGAAGCAATCCACGAAGCAATCTTACAATAATGGAACAATGCGGATGTATATATATAAAGAAGCGATTGATGGTGAGATTGCTTCGGGTACCCCTCGCAATGACGAGCAATAATAATAAGCAGAATGTTTTTCTGCGTAACATCAGTTAATAACATTACGATGAAAAACGATCCGGTTCAAAATAATATACACGAAGAAGGCCTTGATATAAAGAAAATTGTTATAAAAATATTTTTGCATTGGTATTTGTTTGTTATTGCGATTACTATTGCATATAGTATTACCTATTTTATCAACCGTTATTCCAACCCTGTTTACCAGATAAGTTCTTCAATCCTTATCAGGGAAAAAGGATCGAATGTCGGAAGTGTTGAAAATATTATTGAAGACCTTGGATTCAGGGCTCCAAGAGTAAAAAAAGAAATTGAGAATGAAATCGGGATATTAAAATCATATTCCTTATCTAAAAAAGCAATTGCAGAACTGGATTTTCAGATTTCATACTTTTCTATCGGTGATATAAAGATATCGGAATTATACGGAGATGCTCTTTTTTTCAGAGTGATTCTTGATACGAGTCACATTCAGTTATTGGAGCATAAAGTTTACATTAATATTTTAGCCGCTGATAAATACCGGCTCACTATCAACGATGATTTAAATATTTCGAAAGTGTTGAAATTTGGACAATCATTTGAAAATGAAATGTTTAAGTTTAAGCTTATACTGAATTCAAAAAAATTTAATCATGAGAATATCAGCAACTATGATAATGGTTTTTATTTTTTTATTAACGACCTGCATTCTGTTATTAATGAATATAGAGGTAAATTTACAATTGAACTCATTGAAAAGAAAGCCACTTTTCTTGTTCTGATTTCTTATGGAAATGTACCACAAAAAGAAGCCAACTACCTGAATAAGCTGGGAGAAGTTTACTTAAGATTGGAATTGGAAGAAAAAAATATGGC
>JACQWN010000681.1 GCA_016209245.1 Bacteroidia bacterium | reverse complement strand
TAAAAATATTCTGATTTTTTTGCTTTTCTTGAATCATTGGTTATTTTTGTGCGTGAGTAGTTATTTTTGTTGTTTTCATTTATTAACGCTGTCAGGAACTTCGCACGCTGACAGCTTGTGGTTTCTTTAACCTGACAGCGTATGACTGACCTGTCAGAGTTAGTCGGTCACAATGTTAATTTTAATAATTCGTAACTTCATACTTAATTCATACTTCGGTGGGGTGAGTAGTTACTAATATTCCTATTTCTACTTATTAGCATTATAGTATTTTCACAGGATACAAACGGCTGGGGTATAGGCGTTCATTATTCAAATGATTATACCAATATTAATAAACCAATACCACGGGAAACAAATCCACCTACAAAAGGGCTGTACGGATTTTCAATTGGTGCAAAAATTTCAAATTGTTATAAAAGATCTGAAATTTGTAATGAAATTAATCTATCAAACAGAGGATATTGTGTTTTTTCAGATTATTATTCGTTCACTTCTAAAATTTTATTTATTGAATCCTCTTTTATATATGGTTACAAACTATTCAATAAAAATAAATTTAATATACGTTATTTTATGGGGGTTTCAATAAATTCTATTTTAAGACGAGCATTTATATATATAACTACGGAAAACTTATCTGAAAATATGTATAATTGGTATTTTTTTGAAGATGTTTCATTTTCAGGAATGACTGGCTTCAGTTTTAGTTATTTTATTTTAAAACAAATACAAATATCTTGTTTACCTAAAATCAGTTATTATTCCGAAAGTATTATCGGAGATGAACTTTACGGGAATTTATATACAATTGGATTTGTAGCATCTATAAATTACAAGTTTTAAATATTTCTATATGTTGCTGTTGAAGCTCCCACAATTCCGAATGCAGTGAGGAATCTGTTAAATTATACCGGAGGTTGTTTTGTCAATAAGCTATTATTAATGCTTGTATTCAAATCTTTTTTTATTATAAGCCCTTGGTCCGCAAAGCTGTAATATACATCACCCGCTATTATCACGTGGTCGAGAAGGGATATCTCCATAAATCGTGCGGCTTCGTTGATTTGCTTTGTTATTTTAATATCTAAGTCGCTGGGTTCATAATTTCCTGAAGGATGGTTATGACACAGAATAATAGCATTTGATAATTTATCAATAGCCATTTTAATTATTAGCTTGACATCTATTACGGTACCAGATACACCGCCCTGGCTGATTCTGCTTTTATGAACAACTTTGTTTGCACGGTTCAATAAAAGAATCCAGAATTCTTCATATTTCAAATCGCTCAATACCGGCTTAAACAAGTTAAAAACATCGTCACTTTTCATAATTGTTGTTTTTTCGGCAGCGCAGGTTAAATTTCTTCTTCTGCCCAGCTCCAAAGCTGCAAGTATGGTAACCGCTTTAGCCATTCCTATTCCCTTTATAGCTGTCAGAGCTTCAATCGTGAATTTTCCCAATTCATTCAAATTGTTTCCGGCATCAAATAATATTTTTTTTGCAAGCTCAACCGCCGATTCATGTTTATTCCCCGCTCTGATAAGTATAGCAAGTAATTCAGCGTCGGAAAGACTACCGATTCCTTTTATAAGCAGCTTTTCCCGAGGACGGTCTTGTTCCGCCCATTCCTTTATCGTTAAATTCGATTTTTGTTCATTCATATATATTTTGTAATTATTTGTTACTACTCAGCAGAAAAGATTAGCCACTAATTAGTGTCTGTCTGTAAAGTCAATCCACAAAAAAAATAGCCACGAATTGCACGAATTTACACGAAAAAATTAGTTTTAATTCGTGAAATTCGTGGCAAATAAATTTGCTCTATTGTCCGAAAATTTTTTTCTGTTAAGTAGTTACAATTATTTTATTACCAATAGTGCAATTCAGGCAATTTTTCCTGTTACAATATTTCGCTCTCAATTGCAATAATGCCTGCGATTCAAATGCATTTTGAGCTTTGATACCGGCTTGTTCCCATTTTGTAATTATAGCATTTTTTTCAGAATTTATTTCTTCAAGAAACCTGATTGCTTTTTTCGAATATTCCTCATTATCTTTTTGCCGTCCATACAAAAAAAGAAATGGAATCACAGTATTGATTGCAATATTTTCAATTGCATCTTTACCAAGCCGTTTGATATGACTGATGCTTTCACGGACAAAGTCATAATGCGATTCCCAATAACCGGTAGCTATAACATTGAATAACTCATAGATTTCTTTAACATTATTTAATTCTATTATGGTTGAAAACAGATTATCGGCTCGTTGTATTAATGATGAAAATTGAGCGATTCTTACAGTTGGAAAATTTACCGGACGGATACGCATAAATTTCCATAAAAATTTTTCTATGGGCTGCAAGCTATATTTATTTTTCAGCAATTCATATTCTTTTTTTAAACCCGTATAATGCTTATCGCCTTGAATATCACCGGTAAGCATTCCTGCCTGCCCATAAAGCATTGCATCAATCTGAAACGGAACATCGCGGTGCCTGGCAAGTATCTTTAAAGACAGCGACTTTGCCAATAGTTCAAATGGCAAGGCATTCAGCTTAAATCCGAAATTCCGTGCAAGATGAATATAAAACGATTCATCCCAATTATATTTATTTAATTCCAGACTTTGAATAATAGAATCTGTTTTATCAATGAGCCGCTCGATAAGCAGAGAAGATAAACATTGGCTAATAATGAATTTATCAACATTAACTATTTGTTCCCTGCATAATAACCATGATTCTGCTTCCATGAGCTTTGTATATCGTTTAAACAATTTCGGATTAAATAACATTTTAATTGTTGGAATCTTTTCACCGTTTGTTCTGAAAATGTCCTGGTCATATTCATGTACAATGTGCAGAATAACATTATTGTAACCTTTTTCAAGATGATGCTTGTGTTTTTTCCAATCCGACGACCTTATATGTATTTCGATATTTCCCGCCCAAACTGTATCATTGATTTTGATTTTGGCATTAAAAAAATCCGGGCCCGCATCGGTATTTAATTGACCTGGTTCAATAATTTCAATTTTCTCGCCGGTAAAAGCTACTATAGTTTTTTTTTCATAGAGCAGGTTTTTCCAGATGTAATGCAGAAATTCTTCTTTCATAGAAAATATTAAAGTTGATAGTTCATAGCGCAGCTAAAGCTGCAAACAAATAAAGCCACAGATTACACAGATTAACACAGATTTATATAAAAATTTTGTTAAAAAAACCTTGTGGTGAGCGATGCCGAACCAAAAGTTTTTCGGTGTAATAGTATAATCCGTTAATTATGCAGCAAAATAAATTATTTCATTTCAATTATAAAAATTTGTTGTGATAATGCCATGGCTATTCGGTCAAAAAAAAATAAAACCACATGGGTTAAAGAGTATTTTTCGCAGAGATTCGGAGCAAAGATGTTGCCTTTTTTAACCCCCGCCTTAAAAGACGGGGTTAGTCATAT
>JACQWN010000680.1 GCA_016209245.1 Bacteroidia bacterium | reverse complement strand
TTGGTCGTATGATATGACACAGAAAAACATGATTCCGGATGAAGCTCTGATTGAGCATACTTTAATTTGGCTTGATTTAGATGAACTTTTTGCACTTTTTAGAATTTTTCCAAAATCCTGTATTAAAAAAGTGTGGAAGGATAAAATATTACGACAAGAACCAATGTATCACGATCTTAATAGGTTATGTGCTTTTCTTCTTTTTAATATCAAAGATCCTGATAAATACATAGCTATTTACAAAAAAAATGTCTTAAAAGCTATATGCAAGGATTAACCAATACAACGGAAAAATTATTTGAAGCGCTTTCGTTATTATCCTGTTTAGAAGATTATATATTAATTGGCGGAACGGCGCTAGCATTGCAAATAAATAAACGTTTGAGCGAAGATTTAGACTTTGATTATTACGATATATACTCAATTTTAAAGGAAGGTAAAAATTTGAAGGAACTCGTTTTAGGAGCTGCTAAATATTCTAATCATATTATAAAATCAAAAAACATCCTTAGTTTTATACTCAATGGGAATAATTATAAATATGATACAAATTTCAAAAATTTAAAACCTTATTATTCAATAGATAATAAAGGAATAGAGAAATACATCAAATCTTTATTACTTTAGACTAAATGAAATTGAATTTGCAAATTATTTTAATAGAATGGGGGAACGGGCAAAATGGTGAGAAGTATATGAAATTTGTTTTTGCTACGAGATAGCAAAAAGGTGGCTAAAATACATTCTCAGCACATCAAAATATTATTAATCAATCTGTCCCGTATATGCTGAATCAAATGACTATGAATTAATATTATTAAAAAGTTTATATGAAAAAGTTATATATTCTAACCTTTTGCATCATGCTGTCCGGTGTGAACAAATTGTACGCACAGGATTCTGCGCTTACCGACAACAATAACCAATTTGCGTTTGAACTGTTCGCCCGGCTGGATAGCGGAAAAAATAATATTTTCATATCCCCGTTCAGCATATCATCGGCACTCTCTATGACTTATGCAGGAGCGAGAACAATTACAGAAAAGGAAATGCAAAAAGTCCTGCATTTCGATTCTGTTCAAAATACTTTTCACCAACGGTTCAGCAGTGTTATAGAAAAAATGAAAGAAATAAATTTGCAAAAGGGGATTGAATTAAGAAATACAAACGGGCTTTGGGCCCAAAAGAATTACCGTTTCAGCAACGATTTTTTTAACCTGCTGGGAAAATTCTATTTTTCAGAAATTCATTATGCTGATTTTGTCAAAAAAACAGAAAAGAGCAGAGCTGCTATAAATCGCTGGGTAGAAAAAGAAACAAATTTGAAAATCAAAGAGCTTCTTAAACCTGGTTCAGTTGATGCCAATACAATGCTTGTTCTTGTAAATGCAATCTATTTTTATGGTACATGGCAGAATAAATTTAACCCTGAGAAAACTACAAAAGATAAATTTTATATTGATAAAGATCAAACCATTGAAATTGATTTTATGCATCAGCATGAAAAATTTTTTTATTTCGAGGACAAAATTTTTCAAGCAGTCGAGCTTCCATATGCAGGTAATAAATTATCAATGTTTGTGATTCTTCCCAATAACGGTGACATTACAGGATTTATTTCTGGTTTTGACCTTGCAAAATACAATGAAATGGTTTTTACTTCCCGTGAAGCTAAAGTTGATATTTCCATGCCGAAATTTAAAATTACCGGAGAGTACGATTTGGAAGAATATCTTTCCCTAATGGGAATGCCATCTGCCTTTGGGTCGGGCGCTGATTTCTCGGGCATGACCGGCTCAAAAGGTTTATTTATTGACAAAATCAAACATAAAGCCGTTATCGAAATTAATGAAGAGGGAACAGAAGCTGCGGCCGCCACTGCCGTAATAATGCGAAAAAACGCTATGATTTCTAAAAAATTTTTAGCAAATCACCCTTTCATTTTTATTATTAAAGACAATACTACTGGAAGCGTCTTGTTCCTTGGTAAAGTAGAAAATCCTTCGCAGATGGAATAAATGACCTTACCTGTATTATTCAGACTAAACAGTTACTTATAATTTAAGATTAATGAATCTGCAATTCTTGTAAGAAGGGTCAAGCCGGATATATGTGGACTTTTGCTTTTTATTGACCCATTCAATGAAAATATCCTGCTTTTTATTGGCGAGGGCCAGTTCCTGAATATATTGATAATCGTCTTTCAAATTGGCTTTATGAGCTTCGGAGTATGATTTCAGCTTCACGATTTTAAATACTTTCTTCCCTTTTATATCAAGAGTTTCAAAAGGGGTTGATAATTCACCCTGTTTCAGATTTTTCAGAGCATAATAAGTAGGACCGTCGAGCTGGTCGGCTTCAAATTTTGATGTACCTGTATAAGGATTGACAGCCAATCCTCCATTGTTCCTGCTTGTTTCATCGCCTGAAAAAAGTTCCGCCGCTTGAGTAAATTTAAGTGTATCATTAAGAATAAGTTTCCTGACGCTGTCTAAAAAAAATCTTGCTTTTATCATCTGTTGCTCCGATATTTTGGGTTTCCTGAGAATATGCCGTACATTAATCAATTCTCCCTTTTTTTTTTTTTTTTTAATCAGATGGTAACCATATTCAGTTTCTACTACTTTTGAAATTTCACCAGGTTTAAGATTGAAAGCGACTGCAGCAAATTCGGGAACAATATCACCCCTGCCTACAAACCCTAATTCACCGCAGTCGGCAGCAGTACCCTGGTCTTCAGAATAGAAGCTTGCAAACATGCAAAATTTTTCCCCGTTTTGAATACGGTCGCGAAAACCACGTAATTCCTCAAGCACAGCAAGCTTTTCCTGTTCCGATACTGCCGGATATTTGGCTATCTGCTCGAATTCATATTCAGCATTAATCAGCGGAAGGCTATCTTTAGGAATGTTCTTAAAAAATTTCCTTACTTCATCGGGTGTTATTTTTACTTCACCGGTCAGCTTATTTTGCATCTTTTCAGCCAGAAGCTGTTCTTTCATCGGTTCTTTCAATGCTTCTTTTATCTCCTGGATTGTCTTGCCAAACGATTCCTCCAGCTTCGAAACATCCCCTATTTCAGCGATAATCATTTTCAGCTTCCGGTCAATCATATCTTCGACCTCTTTCAGAGTGATTTCAATACTATCAAGTTCAGCCTGATTAACTAATAATTTTTGGAAAATCAGTTGCTCGAGTATTTCACATTTAATATCTCCTTTTGTATCAATTCCCTGCTGTTTCATTTGATAATACTGATTTTCAATATCCGACCGAATTATAATATTCCCGCCGACTACTGCTATAATTTCATCAATTGCAGACCCTGGTTGACCAAAACCCGTATATCCTGAGATAAAGAAAAATGTAAAAATTATTTGATTAAAACGTGTGCAACACGCTTTAATCAAATAATTACTAATATATCTCAACTTCCCCATGTTTTTTTGCCGATTGATACAATTCATTCTCAAGATGTTTAAGCATATCATTCTTCTTTTTATTAAGAAGAATTTCTTTTAAATTTTCTTTAATAAGATTTAATGGAATTATTTCATTTTTTAATCTGTAATTTTTGATATAGAAGAAATATTTATATATACTATCGTTCGTTTCAAGCAGTTTATTGTACTTTAAATAATTATCCGGTTGTCCGTATATATTGACAGGATATTTATGAAGGATGGAATCGAGATAGTACCATGTTGGTTCAAGAAAAAATTCTTTAGCATGCTTTTCGCAATATTCTTTAAGAATTTTTTGGTCATTATGTTTTATGGAATGTAAAAGATTATATAAAATATAAATTTTAGGTGCTTTTTTGTCTATTTTAATAAAGCTGGCTTCAATTGCCGGAGCATCGAGGAGAAACATTGAAGAATATTTCTGATAATATTCATTCAGCTCCTGAACAGATATAGCAGTATCTTTTTTCTTTGCACCAAAGTATTGCTGATAGCGGTATATTAATAAAGAAATTGAATATTCTTCAAGCTCTGCATTTATATCTTTCATTTCTTCAGGAAGATTTGCCTGCGCTTTTCGATACATCAACTGCCGTATTATCCATTGGTTAATATAATTCCTTGCCATCACTATACTGTCGTCTTTTTTCATTGATTGAGGGATATTGGCATCAATGTCTTCGGAATAAATATATTTATCGTAAACCCGTGCAATAGGCGATTTTTTTGCATCAACTACAGAATATTTACACATCTGCATAAAAAGCAAAATCAAAACTATGCAAATTAGTATTAAATATTTCATTAAAATATAAAAATAAAGCTACAAAAATAAAAAAATTTTAATTATAGTACAGGTCAATGTTATTATCCCACCGAAGTACGAAAAAACTACGAACATTTCGACAAGCTCAATACAACGCTTACGAATTACGAACGATGAACATAGTGTAATGTTCAATCAAATAATAAATATTTATCAATCTGTAAATTCGTAATTCGTAAATTCGTAAAAAATTCGTACTTCGATGGGATAATCCGTATGAAATTATATTGACCTAAATAGTTCTACTTTGACACATTAGCTGAAATCTTTTGAATATGAATAGTTTATATCTTGTTGTCTTTTAACATGCCTGAGA
>JACQWN010000679.1 GCA_016209245.1 Bacteroidia bacterium | reverse complement strand
CCCGGTGCGGAAAAATATCCGGCTACATTAGTATTCACATTGGGAAAAGTAGTGTTTGATGGAGATATTGAAGACCATAAACCAAATGCCGGCGCCTGGTTCTGATTTTCAATTCCAATACCAACAGAATAGGTACTACCGGAAGCTTGCACAACATGCAATTTTGCCTGTGGGCTACAATCCGTTCCAATACCTACATTATTTACTGCGTTACCTTGACCGTTTCCAGAAAAAACAAAATTATACCCATTTACGCCGTCAAACAGTGGTATTTCCCAATCGGATGTTAAAGGATTGGTAGGCAATGCCCCACATTGATTACCAAGTACGCCCCCACCGGAAATTGTTCCCCACGAGCCGTCGCCAAGAAGAACCTGAGTATTATCGAATGGAAATGCTAATGTATGTAAAGTACCGTTTATTTCGTGAGTAACGATACCAACATCAAAGCCGTCGGTTAATCCCCTGATGCGGGCATTACCGTTGACATCAAGCGACTGTGTGGGAGGGGATAGTAAGGTATTGAAATAATTAAAATTGATACCGACCATATGATTGGTTGATTCGATATACAGATTACCAGCCGGAGTAGTATGAAAATCGGTGAATTCATTATTAATGGTGTTGGTAAGTCTTAATTGCTGAAAATTTTCATCATAGACATCAAGTCTGCGTAAGGGTTGATTATTATCGTCAAAAGGTCCGATTCCAACAAACATTGGATTTATTATGTCATCATTATCTATGTGAGTGTTAATTAGGAGATTACCCTGTTGGGTATTTTTAAAGTCGGAATTGGCAGTACCTTGAATACCCCATCTGGTCAATCTTATACTTAAAAATGGATCTACGCCCGGTACTGGTTGTACAGATTGTCGTGTAGTAATATGTAGTTTTGCAACAGGATTAGGTTCATCAAGCCCCATTTTAGCAAATCCATCAGCAAAAGTCATACAAGCCATTTCTTTACCATTTATAGTTGCCGAAGGGCCTCCGACACCTTGCGGTGTAGTGAAAACGAAACTTAATTTATCAGGTCCAAATCCTCCAAAATCATTAAAAAAATTATCACCCCAGTTAATTATTGCATCCAGCAGGTCGTCATCATTTCTTCTTAATCCGATATACATATTATCGGATTCCTGGCTCATGTATATTCCGGTTCGCATCCATAACCTAAACCCAAGACCTTCATCAGGATTATCTCCACCAAGATGAAGCATCGCTCTAATACCAGTAAGTGATTGGCCTGGCATCTGACTTATACCAATGCGAGTTTCATTAGCAGCATTTTGAGTTACTCTTATACGTTCCTGATTATTTGTATAAATCATTAACGGATTGTTTTCCTGCTGCCGCAATTCGGCAACACCAGTTGGCGTTATACCTATCTGAAATCCGTCGTTTGCCATGAATCCCGTCGCATCATTAGTAACCTGCATAAATTGGTTGCCATTTCCATACATATGCAAATGCGACTGCGGTGTAAACAAAGAATAGTCGCCAATAGCGACAAAGCCGTTGTTCTTAATTGTCGCCCGTGGCGTATTAAATGTAAGAAAGTTCATATCCTTGTCTTCCTGCTGGCGGAATTCGGCTGTGCCGTCAGGCGTAATGCCAACCTGTAAGCCATCTGATATGGTACTTCCGGTGCTTGTCGCTGTTCCTGAATTAGTAATCTGCATATAAGTAGGCGCCGGATTAGTAATAGCCGTAAGGTCGTCATTCAAATGAAAAAGCGATTTGGGATCTGTAAAATTTCTGCCTACTCCTACAAATCCCTGCTGAACAGAAGGTAAATAGCCGTCGGTAACTATCATTCGCGTTATCTGCGCCGGTCTGAATAGTATTCTACTGTTTTTACTGAAAGTTTCGATTCGCAGGTCTGTATCAGTAAACAAGTTATAGAAACGAGCTATTTCACTACCGCCCCTGAGCATCCGCCAGTATGGGCTGCTGCCGGCAGGGCAGTCGGTGCGGAAGACTTCGCCGGGTGTAAACATTGTATTTGGGTTAGTCGGCGGTGTCAGTAAATTTGTATTGACATGCAAAGCGGCACGGGGAAAAGTAGTGAAATTCCCGATGGCTATGGCTTTGATGTTCTGAGCGGCTGGTGTGGCATTTGTTCTACCATAACGGTCTCCTATAGCCCCAGTTACATTAAATTGTGCATAATTTATCAAGGGTATGCACAACAATCCTAATAAAACAAATTTCTTTTTCATACATTTTGAATTTAAAGGTTAAACAATCAATCGTTTTGAATCACAATTTTTTTTGTAATGGTATTCTCATCAGTTATTAATTTAACTATGTAAATACCGCTTCTCAAACCCGAAATATCAAGTTTGATTTCATTTTGTAAGGTTTTGGTTTTAAAAATTACCTCCTTTCCGGTTAATGTAAATAAATAAATTTTAATAAGTTTTTCATTAACTGTTTTAATAGTGACCGGCTCTGAATTATAAACAGGATTCGGATATAAATTTGCATCCGGTTCTATAAAATAATTTTCCATGTTGATAGTTGGAAAGCAACTTGTTGAATCTGTATCAAAATAAGCAGAAATAAAATTCGGAAAACTGGCAGCGCATAACCTTCCGTTTAATGAAAAAATGCTATCCTCAAAATTACAAGCATTTCCCGATAAATTTGGATATCGAATTACCGGTAAATAACTATTACCAGCATTTGAAAAAAATATTTCATTAGTGATTGTATTTCGAGCATCGTACATATAAATTGTATAATTGCTTTCATAAACTAACTGTTTGGAAGAATTAATATCTGATGAGTTTAGTTCAAACTGAAAAATTCTATTATTGGGTATATTAGGGGTTGCACCTTCACTAGTTACATATAATTTTGAATTATTTGGTGAAAATGTTAATGTAATATTAACTGTATCGGCAGTTAATGTATTTCTGTTTGATAAAATTCCTGTAGTATTATCAAAGTCATACAATTCAATAGTATCAATAACACCAGTATTGTACCAGTCCCAAAAGTTACCAGAAACAATTTTTTCCCCATTAGGGGATATTTTAAAATCATAGGAACCCCACAATAATTGAGTTGCATTTCCAATTTCAGAAATTACCGGTGATGTACTAATTCCATCATCTGTAATAAGAAAGGCATAAAATTTTTCTTCATCCCGTTTATGTGTTATAACCCATATATCTTCGCAATTGCTGTGAAATGTGGCTGCTAATTGTTCGTGTGTTGGCGCAACAAGCAGAACATTTTTATCAGTAACAGCGCCTAAGCCATTATCTAATGTAATGTCAACAACAGAATATCTTAAGCCGTTCTGAAAATTATTTTCCTGCGCATCGGTAGTAAATATATAATAAATATTGTCGTCCTTTGGTTTTGGTACTATCAAACTGTTCTGGTGGCTGCTCCAATGGCCCAAAAGACCTGTACCATTTGGCATTACCTGGTGGTTGCGGTTCCATACGGTAGAACCGTCTGTATAAAATAAAAGATTTCCATTCACGTCAGAAATGGTGGCACATCCATCCCATGTATTCACCTGTCCGTTGGTATCGGCAACCGCCTGCCCGCTGCTGAAATCAATGCCGGCATTGCCACCGAAGTACCAGTGGTAGGTACGTTGAATTTGCGCCTGCAGTATTGTACCTTGTACAAGAGCGAGCAGAAAGAGGAGTAATATTTTTAATTGGAATTTCATTTTGCTAATTTAAATCATTTTTTTGAATTGACAAGATATTTTTTAAAGTTTTTTCATTTATTTAAAGCAATTAGTTTTTCAAGTTGAGTTATTTTATTTTCAAGCGTATTAATACGTGCTTCAAATTCGGTGATTTTGTTTTTTTCTGTATATAGTTTGCCGTT
>JACQWN010000678.1 GCA_016209245.1 Bacteroidia bacterium | reverse complement strand
TGCACCATTCATCAAAAAAGCCTCAACCACTTATAATAATAATGAATTGAGGCTGATATTTGTTATTGTTTTGCGATACAAAGATACAAAAAATTTAAAAAGTTATCAACAGGTAAAATGATTAATAAAGAGATTTTTAAGCTTTAAAAATCGTCCCTGTTTCATTTGAAACTCAACCCATGCCAGGATAAGTGAATTTCTGCTAACTTAAATAAATTATAAAATTTAACTCTTAATGTGCATTATTTTAAAATAAGAAATATAAAATTTTAATGAAAAAAATAAGCATTCTTTGGACCGACGATGAAATTGATTTGCTCAAGCCGCATATATTATTTCTTGAGGCGAAGGGCTATGAGGTTGAAACTGCAAGCAACGGAGAAGATGCAATTGAGCTTATTAAGAAACAGCATTTCGATATAATTTTTCTTGATGAAAATATGCCCGGCAGATGCGGGCTTGATATTCTTAAAGAAATAAAAAGCATATATCCCGGCATTCCTGTTGTAATGATTACAAAAAGTGAAGAAGAAACAATAATGGAAGCTGCAATCGGCTCGCAAATATCCGATTTTTTGATAAAGCCCGTTAATCCGAATCAAATCTTGTTAAGCATTAAAAAGAACATTGAAGAAAAAGAGCTAATTACCAAAAAAACAACTGCTGATTATCAGGCGGAATTCAATCGTATCGGCATGTCAATTAATAATGCAAATACGCATGAAAACTGGATTGAAGTTTACCGTAAATTGGTTTTTTGGGAAACCGAGCTTGAGAAATCGAACGACAATATGCTGGATGAGATTCTTCGACAACAAAAAACTGAGGCCAACAGCGCTTTCACAAAATTTATTAAAAAAAATTACTGCACTTGGTTTGATAAAAGCAACAATGAAGCGCCACTATTGTCGCATAACATTTTCAGAAAAAAAGTTTTTCCATTGCTCGACCAACAAATTAAAGTGGTTTTTTTACTGATAGATAATTTACGATACGATCAATGGAAAATAATTCAGCCAAACATTGCAGAATATTATAATATTGATGAAGAAGAAATTTATTTCAGCATTCTTCCTACGGCTACACAATATGCACGAAACACTATTTTCGCCGGTCTTATGCCTACCGAAATTAATCAGATATTTCCCGATATTTGGCTAAATGATGAAGACGACGGCTTAAAGAACGAGCACGAACAAGCTTTGCTTGCCCGTCAACTGACACGCTTTAATTACAATTTCCCTTTTAATTATGAAAAAATAATACAGACAAAAGACGGGAAAAAGCTTATTGATAACCTGTCATCAATACTGAATAATAAATTAGCGGTTTTTGTATTTAATTTTGTTGACATGCTCTCGCATGCCCGTACCGATTCAAAAATGATACGCGAGCTTGCAGCTAACGAGTCGGCATACCGTTCACTAACACTATCGTGGTTTCAGCACTCGTCCCTTCTCGAATTATTTAAAATAGTTGCAAAGCAAAATATCAAAATCATACTGACAACCGACCATGGAATGGTAAGAGTCCAGAATCCTTTAAAAGTTATTGGTGAACGAACTACAACAACAAATTTAAGATACAAACAGGGCAGAAACCTGAATTACAATCCTAAAGAGGTATTTGAAATCACCGACCCTCAGAAAGCGCATCTCCCAAAAACCAATGTCAGCTCAACTTATATTTTCGCCACAAATAATGACTTTTTCGCTTATCCTAATAATTATAACTATTATGTGAATTACTACAAAGACACATACCAGCATGGAGGCGTTTCCATGGAGGAAATGTTGCTGCCTCTAATTACTTTAAGCCCAAGACATACTTAAAAATAAAGACCCGAATGAAAGACAGGGAGAAGGGGAGAAAGAGAGAAAGGGAGAAGGGGAGAAAGGGAGAAAGGGAGACTTCGCCCCTTCGCCCCCTCACCCCTTCGCCCCTTCACCCATTCCCCCGTTCACCCATTCCCCCGCTCACATTCCCGTTAAAGTCTCTGAATGAAATTGCAAAAGCAGCCCGTATATTGCTGAAAAGGTTTGCAGGGTACCGTTTCTTTGCCGTTTACGGTGATATGGGTGCAGGAAAGACCACTTTAATTAAAGCCCTGTGCAAAGAGCTTAAAGTTAAAGATATGGCGGTAAGCCCTACTTTCACTATTATCAACGAATACTGCACCGATACCGGCAAACCCGTATATCATTTTGATTTTTACCGACTTAAAAATAAAGAAGAAGTATATGATATTGGATATGAACAGTATTTCTTTAGCGAAAATTACTGCTTTATAGAGTGGCCGGAATTGGTTGAAGAGCTATTGCCTGAAGAGCATATAAAAATATTTATTTCAGTTAATCCCGATAAATCAAGAACAATTAGTGAGGTATTACTCATCGGATGACTTGCTACAGATCAGATTTATGCTGTAAAATAAAAAAGTCATCCGATGAGTTTCTACGCGACATTACGGACAGACACTAATTAGTGTCTGTCTGTAAAGTCAGTTCACAAAGAAATCTATAGCCACGAATTGCACGAATTTACACGAAAAAATTAGTTTTAATTCGTGCAATTAGTGGCAAATTTCGACATTATGGACAG
>JACQWN010000677.1 GCA_016209245.1 Bacteroidia bacterium | reverse complement strand
TAGACTATAAATATCTAAAAATATGGAAAATATCAAGCAGTATATTGAAGCTCATAGAGCAAGGTTCCTTGATGAGCTTTTTGAATTATTAAGAATTCCTTCGATAAGCTCGCTTACGGAGCATAAAGGAGATATATTAAATACAGCGGAGAAAATAAAAGAAATGCTGCTGAAAGCAGGTGCAGATAAAGCGGAAGTTTTATCAACTGAAGGGAATCCGGTAATATATGCAGAAAAGTATATAAAACCTTCCGCTCCAACTGTTCTGGTCTATGGACACTATGATGTCATGCCGGTTGATCCGCTTGAAAATTGGCAGACACCACCCTTTGAGCCGAGCATCAAAGACGGTAAAATATTTGCCCGCGGCGCCGATGATGATAAAGGACAATTATTTATGCATATCAAAGCTATGGAAATAATGGTAAGCACAAGCACTCTTCCCTGTAATCTCAAATTTATCATTGAAGGTGAAGAAGAAGTGGGTTCGGCAAGCATTACCGCTTTTTGCAAACAAAATAAAGATTTGCTTAAGGCGGATATTATACTTGTGTCGGATACCAGCATGCTTGGTAAAAATACTCCTTCTATTACGACCGGTCTCAGGGGCTTATCATATTTTCAGATTGAATTAACCGGACCTGACCGCGACCTGCATTCGGGAATATTTGGCGGAGCAGTGGCTAATCCAATAAATATTTTATGCCGATTGATAGCATCGCTTACAGATAGTAACAACAGTATAACAATTCCCGGATTTTATCAGGATGTTATTGAATTAGGCAAAGAGGAAAGAGATGAATTGAATAAAGCCCCTTTCAGTGAAAATGACTACAAGCAATCGGTAGGGGTTGATGAATTATATGGTGAAAAAGGATATTCTTCTCTTGAACGCACAGGAATAAGACCGACACTTGATGTCTGCGGTATATGGGGCGGATACACCGGCGAAGGTGCAAAAACAATTATTCCTTCCAAGGCTTATGCAAAAATATCAATGCGTTTAGTGCCCAATCAGGATTATCATAAAATTACCCAAATAGCCGAGGATTATCTCAAATCTATTGCTCCGGCATACGTCAAAGTTAAAGTTATACCGCTTCATGGTGGACAATGCTATGTTTCGCCAACTACACTGCCGGCATATCAGGCAGCGAGTAAAGCGTATGAAAAAACTTTCGGGAAAAAGCCAATACCTGTACGAAGAGGTGGAAGCATTCCAATTATTGCCACCTTCGAAGAAATTTTAGGAATAAAGACGATTCTTATGGGTTTCGGGCTTGAGTCGGATGCTATACATTCACCAAATGAAAACTATCCTTTGGAAAATTTATTTATTGGAATAGAAACGATATGCTATTTTTATAAATATTATTCTGAAATATAGTATTGTCCTTTCATGATGCTCATAACATTAATCAACATCCTACCACATGGATTATTTTATTTTTCAGGTTATTTGTTTTCCAGTGTATTTTTTCATCCCATGGTTTATTGGGATCCCGATCGAATAGTACCAACCAGCCTGTTTTTTCATTTAATGTATCCATGTAATCAGATAACTGTTCAATGCCGATATCAATGCTATTAGATGAATACATTATTTTTAGCTCTATGGGATATTTGTTATTCCCATAAACAACGCAGAGATCAATCCGTTCGCGGTTTGAAGCATACTCGCGTATAACCTGGCCACCATTGTTGATTATTCTTTGCAAAAAAGCCTGTATGATTAAATGAGGCGCAGCTTCCTTGTATTCGTACTTTTCAATCCAGATGCCACTATTTTCACGCCAGAATTGCTGAAAACCTTTTAAAAGGCCATCCATATCAATATTACCGTTTTTGTCAATCCAGATATTGTTTATTTTGGATTCCAGATGGAATTGGGTATTGTAACTTAACATCCTGATAATAACCTCGTTATATATTCTATTTGCAGGAACGATTTCCCCTCTTTCAGCTTTTATTAGTCCAAGGTTCAGACAATATTGGGTATCATCGTCAAGGATATTTATCGCATTACCAGAACCGACAATAACAGGTTCAATAATTCTCCGAACCCTTGGATCTTTTAATCTTTCAATCAGACTGTCAATATGGGTATCTCCTCGTAAGATAATATTTTGTATTGCCTGTTCAACTAGTAATGTCGTTACTGCTTTTTTAATGTCCCCATTAAGAAGTTTTACAAGCACTTCCCTTGCAATAGCATTTACTAGCCAGGGCTGTCCGTCCGTCTGCTCAAAGATTTTTTCAATAGCTCCTTTTTCAAATATCTGACCGGTCATGCTTGTATGTTGGGCATATAATGATTCAACTTCGGATTGAGTAAAATTTTTAAGGGTCAATGCTTCAGTAATGATGTTAAAGGGACTTGTAGAGCCTATGGTTAGCTTTCCATTTCGAATCTTTGCTTTATAATCGCGGATATTGCGCATTCCAACAAGTACAATACTGTGCGGGAAAGGTATTTCCGGCCTTGTGATATATCCATCCCTGAGTTGCCGTAAGAATGCAATCAATGTATTATCCTGCAAACCATCAATCTCATCAAAAAAAATGACAAAGGGTTTATCAAGCAAGATGGAATAGTCGCGTTAAGACTTTTTCGACAATTAGGGGCTATTGATATTTCCTATTTAAAATTTATGAATTTTTCAACACAAAACAATACATAACTTTTACTATTATATTTCGTATATGTATTTGGAAAATGTGTTTTGAATCATAGCAATATGTTCACAAAAGATGAATTGAAAGAAATCCTTATTTCCAGAATTGAATCTGATGAAAAGCTCGGTTATCAGGCAGGAAGTGGCGATCATATCGGACATATTGATTATGATCTTGATACATTCAGCGAACCAATCGAAGTAGAAAAAGGTTGGTTAGTTTCTTATGAATATCTGACGGTTGTTACTACGGAATTTACAATATGGCCTGAAAACCCTCCAATGGTTTACAGGCATAAAAAGGCGATTATTATTGATGAATACGGCAAAATAATTGAAGAAATATCATCCGAAACTTCAATAGAAGAATCGGGAAATATGTTCGAGAGTATTCAGGAGAATGATATTGATTATTAGCTGTAAATTGTTATTTATCTAGACAAAGATGCAAAATTTTCAATTTACCTTCATCAATTAGTTTTTTTAATTCATAATCTATTCTTTCGTCCTGAATTTCCGCAGGATTAAGCTCTTCGCCAAGAATTTTCAAACGGTTTGGTTTTATTTTTATAATTTCGTCCATTGTAATAAGTAATTTAAGGGTATTCAATATTTTTGACGAAAGATTGAAAAAAATGTTTCAATAAACGAATTATATTTGTGAACAAGTTATAAACATTGATTATTTTTGCATCGGTCTATCAGACACATTAACCTGAATCAATATGACGCTTCGTTGTCTTATGGATGAACGAAGGTCAGATGACCTCAATTAGTCTGCAAGGACAATTGAGCGTCATATTAGATAGATAAATCGCTTTTACTCTTTTCGAGCAAAACAATTTTTTCAACTATCATATTCTTATCTACTGCTTTGCACATATCATAGATTGTCAGCAATGCAACCGAAACTGCCATAAGGGCTTCCATTTCAACGCCTGTCTGTCCTTTACATTTAACAAGCGAATTAACCGTTATACCGTTATCGGCTATAGTCGTTGTGACTTCGACTTTAGTAAGCAATAAAGGATGACATAACGGAATAAGATTGCTTGTATGTTTTGCCGCCTGAATTCCTGCTATTTCTGCAACAGCCAGCACATCGCCTTTTTTCATGAGATTTTCTTTGATTAATTGCAATGTTTCAGGCATCAGTTTTATAAATCCGGTTGCTTTTGCAACTCTTAGTTGCTCTTTCTTCCCGCCAACGTCAACCATATTGGCTTTTCCGGATTTATCCGTATGACTAAGATGTTCCATTTTTTAAAATTATTAAAAATTATATGACCATTGATGTTATACTGCAAACGGTTTAAAATGACGCAGAGCGTCATGGCGCCAGAGGCGCTCATTTAACCTTTTGCTGAAATAATATTGCTAAATTGTCATATTGTTATATTGCTATATTGTTATATTGCTATATTGTTATATTGCTATATTGCTATATTGCTATATTGTTGAATATGAAATAATTTAACCATTTAACAATGTTAACAATTTAACCATTTAACCATTTAACAATGTTAACCATTTAACCATTTAACAATGTTAACAATTTAACCATTTTTAGTATATTGTTTATACTGATTGCAAAAATAGAACTTAATAATTATCTTTGCTAACATTTTCGTCAATATGAAACGCTACTTTAATACTACAGGATTTTGCCGTCCCGATTGGCATTATATGGTTGAACCATTACGGGGATTGGAAAAGCAGATATATGATTTGATTGAAAAAAATCAATATTTTGTGATTCATGCGCCGCGGCAGACAGGAAAAACAACTTTATTACATGCTTTAGCGCATAAGCTGAATTCGGAAGGTAATTATATTGCTGTGACCTTTTCGCTTGAAACCGCCGGATACAGGAGCATTACGGAAAACGAGGCAAATATAAAAATTATATCTGCATTATATATGAGTTCAGAACTTTTTGTTACAGACAAATATCTGCCACCTAAAACAGAAGATTATAAAGACGCGTCTTTTAAAGTCTATTTGAATCACTGGACAAAATCTGTTGATAAACCTGTTGTATTATTAATTGACGAAATAGACTCGTTGTATGATGATATATTAGTGTCATTATTAAGGCAATTCCGGGACGGTTTTCAATCGCGCCCTAAACATTTTCCTGCATCAATAGCATTGGTTGGTTTGCGTGATGTCAGGGAATACCGTGAAAAAGTAAGAAAATCCGAACTGTCATTAGGTTCAGGCTCGCCCTTCAATATCAAAGCAAATTCTTTCACACTAAGCGTATTTACAAAAGAAATGATAAAAGAGCTTTATAACCAATATACCAATGATACGGGACAAGCATTCGGCGACGAAGTAATAGATTTAATTTATGACTTTACAGGCGGGCAACCATGGCTGGTTAATGCTATCGCAAATGAAATCACGGTTGAAATATTGCAGGAAAACCACAGCAAAAAAATAACTGAAGAAATTGCAGAGCTGGCAAAAGAAAATCTGATTCTGCGCCGAGATACGCATTTAGACAGCCTTCTTGACAGACTGCAGGAAGAAAGAGTGAAACATATTATTATATCCGTAATAAAAGGCGAAATACAGGATTTTGATACTTTTGACAATGATTTACAGTATTGTAAGGATCTCGGAATAATATCCAGGGACAAGCCGATACGAATAGCGAACAAAATATATCAGGAGATTATTCCAAGAGTATTGAATTCCGGACTTCAGGAGAATATTGGTGACGAGGGCGAACCTCATTGGTACGTCAAAGACGGCAGGTTAGATATGAACGAGCTTTTAAAAGCATTCCAGATTTTTTACCGTCGTCATTCCGAACATTGGATTGACAGGTTTTATTATAAAGAAGCAGGGCAGCAGTTGTTGCTTATGGCTTTTTTACAAAGGGTAATAAATGCCGGTGGACGGATTGAACGGGAGATGGCGGTAGGACGCGGCAGAACCGATCTTG
>JACQWN010000117.1 GCA_016209245.1 Bacteroidia bacterium | reverse complement strand
ATATAATTAAGCAGGAAGACAGTTCCGTATGATTTGCTGATCAGATTTGCGTTTTTGATTTTTCTTAGCGCTAATTTAGTTTTTTTCTCTTCGGGGCCCAAATATATCCTATGTTGACGAGGCTGTTTTTTTTCTTTATCCCAGTAACTTTCAGCTCTATACAAGTAAATGTTACCCTTGATTGGTTGCTTAACAATGTATGCCATAGTACTATAAGTTAATAACTATATTTTTGACACAAAAATACTTAATTTCAAGTAATTAAAAAAATTTTTTTTACATAGTTATTAACAATTAGGTGTTAATTTAGGATTAAAAAGATTTTATCTGAATTAGAAAAAAACAGAAAAAATATAGATACAATAATTGAAGAAGAGGTTTTTTCAATTTTAAGCTCTAAAACACAAAATCAAGTATTACATCCACTATGGCAGGAACTGATGAATTACTAATTTTTTAATCCAGACTATGAATGACAAGTCCGCTTCTCAACTTGGGCTCAAACCAGGTAGTTTTTGGCGGCATTATGTTTCCTGTGTCGGCAATGGTCATTAATTGCTCCATAGTTACAGGGAATAATGCAAAAGCCACTGCCATGTCTCCGCTGTCAACCCGTTTTTTCAGCTCGCCAAGGCCCCTTATACCTCCGATAAAATCAATACGTTTTGATTTTCTCAGATCGGTTATTCCTAATATTTTATCCAGTACATGGTCGGAAAGAATTGTAACATCAAGACACCCGATAGGGTCAATATCGTCATAAGCACTAGATAAAGGGGTAACCTTATACCAATAGCCATCAAGATACATACTAAAAACATGACCTTTTTCGGGTTTATATATTTCAATACCTCTATTTTCGACAACAAAAACGGCTTCGAGCTTTTTGAGAAAATCTTCTTTTGACAGACCATTCAAGTCTTTTATAACTCTGTTGTAATCCTGAATTTGAAGATGGCTTGCGGGAAAGTGTACGGCGAGGAAATAATTATATTCTTCATTACCGCTATGGTTCGGGTCTTTTTGTTTTCTTTCATTACCCACAAGCGCAGCGGCGGCAGTACGATGATGCCCATCGGCGACATAAGTATAAGGAATTTTCGAAAAGTAACTTACAAGCAGGTCAATTGTTTTCTGCTCTTGGATAACCCAAAAATGATGACCTATGCCGTCAACTGCAGTAAAATCATATTCTGGTTCCTGCTCTTTTACTATTTGAGCAACTATTTCATTTATTTCAGGAACATCCCTGTACGTAAAAAAAACGGGTTCGTATTGCACACCGCTGACCCTGATATGATTCATGCGTTCTTGTTCTTTAGCAGGAAGTGTTTTTTCATGCTTCTTGATTATATTGTTCTTATAATCGTCAACACTTGCACAACCTACCAGGCCATACTGTGTACGCCCATGCATTGTCTGAGCATAGATGTAAAGATATTCATGAGCGTCTTGCTGAAAAATTTTATCCCTGATTAATTTTTCATAGTTTTCTTTTCCCTTTTGATATACTTGGGGAGCATAATGATCAACCGAGTCAGGAAGGTCAATTTCTGGCTTAGTTACATGCAGAAAACTGTATGGATTACCTTCCGATTCTCCACGCGCTTCTTCTTTGTTTAGTACATCATACGGTCTGGCAATATTTATTGCCTTGACTTCACAATATACTTCAGGAAGTTTTTTTTCTTTTGCATGTATAATAAGATGTTCAATAATTTTTTTTCCAATACCCTTTCTCTGTATCTCTTTTTTTACACCCAATTCTTCAATATGCAGTTTTCCCCATGAGTATGAAGATACAGCAAATCCAACAACATGATCATCCAGTTTCGCCACAATTACATAATAATTCTCACCCCCTTTTTGCAATTCCTTAGTATTCAACACATTTACAAGACCATCTGCACTCAAGGACTGAGAAATTGTAACAACTTCAGGTATGTTTTCTTCGGAGCATAAAACAATATGTATCTCCTCATTCATGATAGCACAGACCCGAATTATTTATTTATCTGATATGTTTTATCGCCATTTTCAAAAAAATTTATTATCTGTTGAGCCGCAGCTAAACCTGCATTAATATTTGCTTCTGAAGTTTCGGCGCCTTGTTTTTTAGGTGTAGCGTAATATCTGTCAGCAAAACGTGTTGCGAGGTCAGCATGGCAATCAGGTGCAATATCTGTTATATATTTAAAATCGGGACGCTCTTCAAGAATCTTTGCGAGCGCTCCCTCATCAATCACTTCTTTTCTTGCTGTATTGACAAGAGTAGCGCCTTTGGGCATCATCGCCATCAAGCTGAGATTGATTGTTTTTTTTGTCTTTTCATTTGCCGGAATATGTATGGAAACATATTGACATGTGCTGTAAAGGTCTTCGGCAGATTCAACACATTTTACACCGTCTTTTTCGATAGTTTCTTTAGGGATATATGGGTCGTATGCATAAAGCTCCATACCGAAACCTTTAGCAATTTTTGCCACCAGTTTTCCTACTGCGCCATAAGCATGAATTCCTAGTTTTTTCCCCTTAAGTTCGCTGCCTGAAATACCTTTGAGCTGTCCCCTTGCCATAAAGACCATCATACCGAATGCCAGCTCGGCAACAGCATTGGAATTTTGTCCGGGTGTGTTCATAACGACAATGCCCTTTGCTGTTGCCGCTGCAAGGTCAATATTGTCGTAACCCGCACCCGCCCGGACAATAATTTTAAGATTCTGTCCGGCATCGAGCACTTCTTTTGTCGCTTAACCGGCTTCTTCTGCGATTCTTTTTATACCCTCCACTGCAACTTTTGCAAATGGTTTTTCGGTAGCTACTAGTATTTTTTTCATAATTAAATTTTTTAATTATTTGCTTTTATTTACCATTGATAATGTCCTTTAAAAGAATGCCTCTTCAATGGTTTTGCCCTGGTGTTTTTGCTTTTTTCTTCTTATTTTGTGACCTTCTATCAAAGCTTTGAGCGATTGTTTATCACGAAGTAAACGTAATGTTTCAATTATCCTTTCCCAATCAGTTTGTGATATTAAAACAACCGATCCTTGATCTGAAACAATTATGGTTTCTTCAAAATTTCGAATAGTATCGGCTACAAGTTTTGGAAAATTTGTAATCGCATTATTTATTGTTATTGCATTCATAATCTTTTTTAAATTTTCATTTTTTCAAACTCTTTCATAGCATTTACCAATGCTTGAACGCTTTCAAGCGGTAATGCATTATAGCAGGAAGCTCTGAAACCGCCTACAGAACGATGACCTTTTATTCCAAGCAAGCCTTTGGATTTCGCAAAATTCTGAAATTCTTCTTCTAATTGTTTATACTCATCGTTCATAATAAAGCAGATATTCATAATGGAACGGTCTTCCTCGCTGGTAACAGTCGCTTTGAATAGCTTGTTCCTGTCAATTTCATCATAAAGGATCCTGGCTTTTTCAGTGTTAATTTTATGCATTGCGTTAAGTCCTCCGAGGTTTTTAAGCCATTTCAGAGTTTGCAGTGCGGAATAGATAGCCAGGCATGGTGGGGTATTGAAAAGAGAACCGTTTTTAATGTGAGTGCGATAATCGAGTATAGTCGGAATAGCACGGGTAACTTTGCCAAGAATGCTTTCTTTTATGATTATAAAAGTAACTCCGGCAGGGGCAAGATTTTTCTGGGCGCCGCCATAAATTATAGCATATTTAGAAACATCAACAGGCCTGCTGAAAATATCCGACGACATATCGGCTACCAACGGAACGGGTGAATCAATATCTTTCTTCATCTCAGTACCATATATTGTATTATTAGTAGTGATATGAAAATAATCGGCATCAGCAGGAATAATAAAACCTTTCGGAATATAGCTGAAATTTTTATCCTTTGAAGATGCCACTTCAAGCAATTCGCCGAAGAATTTAGCTTCCTTAAATGCCTTAGAGGCCCATTCGCCTGTTACGAGATATGCGGCTTTTTTTTCGAGCATATTGTACGGAACCATGCAGAATTGAAGGCTTGCACCACCTCCAAGGAACAATACATGATAACCTTGTGGTATTTCAAGTAACTCCTTGAAAAGAGCAATTGCTTCGTTTAAGATTGCTTCAAATTCTTTGCTGCGATGCGAAATTTCCATCACCGACAAGCCAATGCCGTCGAGGTCAAGCACAGCTTTAGCTGTGTTCTCTACCGTAAACTGCGGTAATATTGACGGACCCGGATTAAAATTATGTTTTTTCATAAATATTTTTTTTAAACTTATACATAAATATTTTTGTGCGAATTTATATATTTTTTAATATAATACAAATTTATATTTGTTACTTACATCAGGGTGTAGGTTCAGGACTCCTGAGGTTATAATACATCTTAAAAATTCATATTAACATCCTGCTATTCAGCCATATATTTAAAAAATGACAGTTCGGGCAACGTTTTTATATAATTATTTGTCTTTATTTTGAATTAGTTTTTTGATATTTTCAACAGTGTTCGTAGTTCGTAAGTTCGTATTTTTTTCGTACTTCGATGGGGTGAATAATAACTATTATTTCTAATAAAAAAGTATGATTATGAAATACATAAATAAAATAAGCGTTCTTCTCTTGCTTGCATTTGCAGGTATGATTTCAACTGCTGTTGCTCAAAACGCAAATAAAATCATTATAAAAGATAAGGAAAATGTTTTCAAAGAATCTGATGGAAAGATGATTTCTGAATTTGTCATTAAAGGATTTGATAAATCGTTCGATACAAAACAAATTACAGTTGATATTTCAGCAATTCCGGGTGTGAAAAAATTCGGAATCAAAAATCATCCTGCTCAAAATACAGATGAAAGAGACTGTGTTCTTATACTTGAATCGGAAACTTATCTAAATGTTTTCCGTCAGGTTCTGACACAGTTACAGGTTAAATCAGCAATAATTAATGACAAGGAAATGGAGTTAAATGAATTTATTGAATTATTCAAATGAATTAAAAATTGCTAAATTGCGATGCATTGAGCTTGTCGAAATGTTAAATTGCTAAATTGCTAAATTGTTAAATTGCTAAATTGCTAAATTGCTAAATTTTCGCCATTCAGCCATTCAGCCATTTTACCATTTAACCATTTAGTATAATTTAAACTTATTAAATATAGAATTATGAAAAAATTAAGAATTATGTTATGGTTATTGCCTGTTATTTGTGCTACAAATTCAATTGGGCAATCAATTTATTCTACTACTTCCGATACTACGGTTATTACCCATTATGCCGATCCCGATGGAACTGAATGGCCGGTAGATTTGCAGGACAGTGTTTTTATTTTCTGCTCCGATATTTCTAACAGTGGATCTCTGACTGCACCATTTAGCAGTTGTACATATCAATGGTACAGATACAATTCCAACACCATGAGCTTCGATATAATGAACGAGCAAACTGCACAGACAGCTTCAGCTCTTACTACCGGCGGCTATCGTGTTGTTGATATATGCAGTGGTGACACAAGCTGTTTTAATGCATGGGTTTTCGTCAATCAAACTTTCCTCGATGGTGTCTTTATTAATGAACAGGGCGATACTGTTGATAATGAGCTTGTCGGATGCGACCCGTTTTCGATTCATGGAATCGCCGACCCGATAAATAATATGACTGTTTACAATCCTCCTGCAACAGATTTTGTAGTAGGCCCGAACACTGTGATTGAAGTATGCTTTTCAGCAACTCATACCTGGGTATCTGATCTTGGCTTTTATTTGTGTGCACCCGGCTATGGTCCAGGAATGACATATCCTTCGGTTCCCGGACAAACCGGTACAGTTGAGCTATTACCTTCTGTAGCTGCCTGGGATGATAGTGTCACAGGCCTTAATTCAAATATTTTAGACTGTGATGTTGGTGCTGAAATCGGCACAAATTGTAATGGAGGCGATAATGTTGACCAATTTTGCTTTACAACGGAACTTCCATTCGGAACCCAGGGCTATGTACCTTGTGTATGCGATCTTCCCACACCGTTAATAGGCACTTATGCTTCAGCAGGTACATGGTCAACAATATATGGTTTTCATGCAGGCCTTGGCGGATGGTCTGTGCAAATTTATGATTGCATCGGCGCTGATGTCGGACATCTTACCGAAGCATCCATAACATTTATTGACCAGGGTCAATGTGGAGAATCGGTAATCCAGTATAATTCGGGACCAATAAATGAAGCTATCAATGATTTATCATGTGGTTATGAAACCGCTTCTATATATACAGTACCGCTGGCTCAATCATATAATTACACAGTAAATAATACAATAGTAAACGATTATTGGGAATCCGACGGGTCACCTTTAAGCAATGGCGCTGCTGATATTACTTTTAATCCCCCACCCACTGTTTCTACTACATATTGTTTTCATGCAACTGATAATTTCGGCTGTACAAGATATAAATGCCTTGAATTTATAACGCTTCCTACCGTTGCTACTATAATTCCTGTTAATGATATGTGTGATGATGACGCTCCTGTTGTTCTTGAAGCCGCTGACGGCGGAGGGACATGGACATGCGTCAATTGTAACGGTGCTATCAGCAATAATATATTTTATCCCGAGAGCTACTATACTGTAATTGGTCCTCCAGGTAACATTATCAACTATTCAATCGGAGGTCCCTGCCCTGATACCGATTATGATACTATTCTCGTCAACCAGCCCCCTTCCGTTATTAATGTAGATGATAGCTGCGACGAAAACAATAACACTCAGTATTTTGTAGAATTTAATTATTCCGGCGGAACCGCACCTTATACTTTTACTCATCTTTTACCCCCTTATACAGGTTCATCTGCAGGAACAGGAACATCCGGACATTTTTTCAGCTTCCCGATTCAATCAGGTGCATATTATAACATCCAGGTTGATATTGGCGACGGATGCGGAATGGTTAACATTGTCGGTCATCTTGTTTGTGATTGCGGAACACATGCAGGAACAATGAATCTTGCTCCAATTACCGCTTGTGAAGGAACCCCGATTACTGCGATTCACAATGGCAACCAAATTCTGAATTCAGATGACGAGTTCGAGTTTATTATACATAACGGAACAGGTCCTTTTCCATATCAAGCATTAGCCGTTAGCGAGGACCCGATTTTCAGCGACAGTGAGTTTCCGGTTGTTTACGGTCAGACTTATTATATTTCCGCCATAGCCGGATATAATCTTGGTGGGCATGTTGATACAACCGATACATGCTATTCACAGGCAATGGGAACACCGGTAAAGTGGCTAAAAAATCCTGAAGCGATTATTCCTCTTGAAGATGATGAAGTGTGTGGTAAAACCATTGAATTGTATGCCGATTCTCTTGAAGTCGGAATTGGCAACTGGGATTGCCTGACTTGCAATGATTATATCCCTGTAAATAATACAACATATACCGATACTGATATATGGATAACTGTGGCTGATGATTTCGGTCCTCAGACTTTTATATGGTCGGTTTATAACGGAAATTGCACTGCGCACGATTCTATTATTGTGAACTTTCTCGAAACACCGACAGCTTACGCCGGCCCTGATAAAACAGTCTGCGGATTATTCGCTTATACCCAAGCCGAAATTAATCTGTTGGGCGATAATGGCGAATGGTCCGGCAACGGAACATTTGTGGATGATAATGCCACTGATTCAATTGTTATAGTTAACGATTATGGATTATATCCTTTTATATGGACAGAATATAACAGCACCGGACCCGACGCATGCAGCGATGATGATATTGTTAAAATAACTTTCATTCCTGAACCTCATCCCGATGCAGGCGATAACGACACTGTATGCGGAACTACCTATTTGCTTCGTGTTGTTGATACGCTGCCATCCGGTATCCGTTATGGAATATGGTCATATCATGCTTATAATCCCGATGTTGTTGTAAGCATTGATGATATTTACGAACCCACAACAAATGTAACACTTACAGGTAATTTTAGCGACTCAACCACAGTCGCCTTTATCTGGTATGAAAGAAATAATTCATCAATAAATCCGCTTTGTGAAACACGCGATACTGTCAGGATAACTTTTGTAGCTATACCTTCATCAAATGCCGGTATAGATGACGAAATTTGCGGAAATTCGATTCAACTGCATGCCGATATATTAGGTTTTACCGCAGGTACATGGTCTGTCACAGTTGATATTACAGCGGTATTTGATACAGCGGCAACACCGGCAGAAAATATCGGCGACCCCGGCTCGGAACAAGGAACTCATGACCCTGATGCATGGCTCACTATTACTTCACTCGGCGCATTTGGCGATTCAGCCAGAGTTGTTGTCCCCGTTGCATGGATTATCAGTAATCTTAATTGTAAAGTTTCAGATACTGTTGATATAACTTTTTATCAAAGACCTGAAGCTAATGCCGGACTCGACGACAGTATCTGCGGCCTTACTTATCAATTGATGTCCGACCGCTATCTTGAATTTTCAAATTCATCACTATGGAGTGTAGTCAACGGACCAACTACAGTAGGTATCACTTATATTCCAAACCCTCCGATTGATACTAATACAATAGTTAATGTTCCATTAACCGGAACATATTGTTTTCTTTGGACTGAGATGAATCCAAATATGCCTATGTGCAAGGACAAAGATACTGTTTGTATCACATTCTTTGCAATTCCTAACCCTGATGCAGGCGACGATTTTAATGTATGTGGAAAAACAACACTAATGGACGCAATTCCAAGTGTTGGAACTACTGGATGTTGGCAACAAACAGGCCCAATTTTTTCTGATCCGTGCAGTCCTACATCACAAGCTACTGTTAATACTTATAATAGCTACATTATGCGATGGTGCGAAACTAATTCAATCTGCAGCGATTGTGACACCGTATTAGTAACTTTTTATCAGGATTTGGAAGCCGTGCAACAGGTTGATACCCTGTTTCCGGACATAATCCTTCCTTGTTGTGAAAACATTTTTCCATACCTTGATGCAAATAATTATTACAATTATCCTGATGCTGATGGATTTTGGACTGATGTTATAGGCGGAATGCAAACATATTCACCAAATTCACATACACCGGCCTGTTCAGTTACAGTGTTTTCTTATGGGTTACATATTTTTTACTGGGTGCTTACTAATGGAACTGATTATGATGGAACCCCCGTATGCATTGATTCATCGGAAGCTGTGAAAATACATTTTTATCAACGCCCCAATGCTTTTGCAGGAAATGATACGACTGCCTGTGAATTAAGCGCTCTTCTTCATGCTTCTGCGACACCCAGCGCTCATGGCCAATGGTCAAGCCCCGAACCCTCGGCTGAATTCCACTTCAACGGACAGACTAACGATACTTTGGCTCTTGATTCTGTAACTGTTGATGTCCCAAGTTATGACCAAAGTCCGGATAATTTTTATGAATTTTACTGGCAGGAAGATAGCGGATGGGAAATCCCGAGTTTTGAATGTTCCGACATAGATACTGTACGGGTAATATTTGCAGAACGACCAACGGCATTATTCCATTTCAACATACCGCCTTGTTACGGCGAGTTTGCAAAAATATGGGCCGATTCATCGGATCCGGCCATTGCCGATATTGATTCAGCTTTATTCGAGTGGACATGGGGTAACGATACCGATGCTGTAAATTATGGAGGAAATAATCCCAACGGAAACGGACCCCATCTTATATCATGGACACCCGCCGATACCTTTCATGTTGTCAGTCTTAGAGTTACTAACCAGTTCGGATGTATTTCATTTCAATATTCCGACACTGTTTTCGAACCAAACCGGTTAGACCCGGAAATAATAATAACTCCTGCAACCTGCGGTAATGCCAACGGTTCCATTATACTCAGCACAGATGCAAACCATTATACTTTTACCTGGCTCGACACAATGCCTGGCCCTAATGACACTGTTCAACAATCATTATTCGGAGGCACTATTAGTTACTATGACTTGCAAATAACAGCCAAAGCAGATGACCAATTTACTTATCAAGGCGTTTATTGCACCGAAGTGCGACCTATTTATGTTCCTGATACCGGTGAGGTTACCGCTTTATTCGACACTTCCCAGTTTGTTTTTTCTGGTGGTCTGGCTATTTATGATAGTATTATTCCTGCCCAAATCAATTTTTTTGATCTTTCTTCCGAATCGGCAAGAAGCTGGAGATGGCGGTTTTTCGACCAGGATGGAAATTTAGTTTCATTTCTCGATGAAGACGGAGAACTGGTTACTGAAACTACCGAACAATATCCAAATATTACATTCATGGATCCGGGGGTCTATACCATTCAGCTTTATGTCACCAGCAGGGAAGGATGTGAAGATATATATACATATCGCACCTTTTATATAATTCCTGGCTCTTCTATTGACATACCCAATATATTTACTCCGGGGGCAAAAAAATCTATGAATGGACATATAAGCATGGCGATGATATTACAAAAAATAAATGGGATGGTAAAATAAACGGGAATGCTGCTGCCCCGGGTATTTATTTCTACATCATCGAAGCAACCGGCATAGATGATGTTGAACACGAAGTTAAGAAAGGAACCGTGACTTTAATACGAGATAAATAAAAGAAAACATGAAAGAACCCGCCGGTTTCGGCGGGTTCTTTCATGTTTTCTAATTTTATTCTTCTTGGTCTTGAGCTTCGAAAGCTTTTATCAGCTTATCCTGAATTTCTCCCGGCACTTGCTGATATTCTGCAAATTTCATATTATACATCGCTCTTCCGTTTGTAAGAGAGCTAAGAGTTGTTGAATAACGGTTCATTTCGGCAAGGGGAACTTTAGCGCGGATTTTTTCATAACCTTTTTCATTGCTCATGCCCAGAACAATGCCACGTCTTGTAGTTAAATCGCTTATTACATCTCCCATTCTGTCAGACGGAACATATACTTCAATATCATAAATAGGTTCCATAATTTTGGGTCCTGCATTTTTAAATGCTTCCTTAAAAGCGTTTCTTCCTGCTAACCGGAATGAAATATCATTTGAATCAACCGTGTGCATTTTTCCGTCATATACTGCAACTCTGACATCTCTGGCATACGAGCCAGTTAAGGGACCGTCTTCCATCTTTTCCATTAAACCTTTAAGGATAGCCGGAATAAACCTGGCTTCAATAGCGCCACCGACAATACAGTTAAAATAAATAAGCTTTCCACCCCATGGTAAATCAAATTCTTCTTTTCCCCTTACGGAAACTTTCATATCCTGTCCGCCCACTTTATAATAAGTCGGATTGGGCATGTCCGGCACATAAGGTTCAACAACCAGATGTACTTCGCCGAATTGTCCGGCGCCTCCCGATTGTTTTTTATGCCGGTATGTCGCCTGAGAAACTTTTGTAATAGTTTCCCGGTATGGAATTTTTGGCGGGATAAACTCAGTGTTTAATTTGAAAACGTTATCTAAATGCCACTTCAGAATGTTCAAGTGATGTTCTCCCTGACCATGAACAATGATTTGCTTCAACTCTTTAGAGTATTCGATAATAATTGTGGGATCTTCTTCGTGCATCCGGTTCAGCGATTCTCCAAGTTTTTCCTCATCTCCTTCACTGAGCGGCTTGATTGCTGTCCGGTATTTAGGATTTGGAAATTCTATAAATGGGAAATTCCAATCCTTGCCTGATAGTGATAAAGTATGGTTTGTTTTAGTATTTTTCAATTTAACTGTCGCTCCAATATCACCGGCTACAAGCTTTTCGACTTTTATCCTGTTCTTTCCAGCGGAAACAAAGAGCTGTGCAAACCGTTCTTTTGAATATGTATTGTTATTGACAAGGTCTATACTCTCGGTTAATACACCCGACATAACTTTGAAATAGTTAATCTCGCCAATATGTGATTCTATAGATGTTTTGAAGATGAATATTGCAGGAGCGCCGGCGGGATTACATTGTACCTTCTCCCCTTCGGTTGTATCAGGGGCCGGCATATCACAAGGCAAAGGTAATATTTCGGTAATAATATCCATAAGCCTGGATATTCCTACATTTTTCTTTGCGGAAACGCAAAAAACGGGATATATCTCTCTTTGAACAAGTCCGGCTTGTAATCCGCTAATAAGCTCTTCCTCGGTTAAAGCCTCCTTTTCAAAGAAAATTTCCATTAAACTCTCTTTGCTTTCAGCAGCTTTTTCTACTAATTTATTATATAAATCTTTTGCTTTGCCCATCTCTGCCTCCGGAATTTCAGAAATTTCAGGTTTTCCTCCTCCTGCAGGACAGGTATATAATTTCATTGAAATAATGTCTATAATTTTGTTAAAACCTTCACCGCATTCAACAGAATATTGAGCCAATATTACTTGATTACCGAAACGGTCCTTTAAGTTTTCTATGTTTTTTTCAAAATTAGCTTTATCATGGTCAAGCTGATTGATAACAAATGCCATCGGCTTATTTACTTTTTCAACATACCTGCTGTGTATCTCTGTCCCGACTTCTACACCATTCTGAGAATTAATTACAATTAAAGCAGTATCGGTAACATACAAAGCAGATATTACTCCGCCTATAAAATCATCAGAACCAGGCGCATCAATTATATTTATCTTTTTATCTTTCCATTCGGTATAAAGAACTGATGAAAAAATAGAGCTTTTATAATCCTGCTCGATTTTACGATAGTCGGAAACCGTATTTCCCTGTTCAATTTCGCCTCTTCTTTCTATAATTCCTCCATTAAATAACATGGTCTCGGCAAGAAGTGTCTTACCCGATTTTGAATTACCCAAAACAGCAATGTTTTTAATCTGATTCGATTGATATACTTTCATTTTATTAAGCGATAAATAATAAATATTTTTAAAGAGTGGCAAAAATAATTAAAAAATGATTATCCGCTATTTGTTTCTATTTTTTTTAGATTGTTTGAATTTCCATAACCTAAAAGCCAGATCAATACCATAGACGGGTTGAATGTACCGGTTAACTTTCACAAAAGGTTTACGAAGGTTGTAACCAAGAGATTCGATGGCTTTTCGGATGATGTCCAACTCATTACAATTAAAGGCAGTAAACCGTACTTCATATCCTTTTTTATAAAGCGATTTTCTCTTTTTCATGGCTTTCAAATCCGGTGGTTCACGGATACACCCATTGCGGATAAAAAAATACTCCAGGATTGACATTTGCGTATTTTCTGCAATACCGGCAATCCCTGATTTTTCAATCGCTTGTTTCAATTTCACGTGCGGTTTCGTTCTTCTTTGATGCTTAATTTTTGAGATAAGTTTCTTTTTTCTTTGTATTATGGGGGATTCAACTTTTTGGACTTCTGTTTTTACAGGTATTTCGTTTTTCTTTTTAAAAGATTTTTCCCATTCAAGAAGAGTAGAAACTGATATTTTGTATTTTCTGCAAGTAATAATAATACCACGGCGTCTTGTTTCTGCTATGATATCTAATTTTTCTTTATCTGACCAATCTTTTTTCATTTTTGGTATTCGTGTTCGTTGTTTTCTGAGGCTGTGTAATGTTATTCCGTTCTGCTGTTGTCAGGAAGGGCACCGTTGCTCCAATCTGCTGAACAGTCATGTATAAGCTATCAGACGATACTTTCGACAAGTGCCACAGTGAGCCTGTCGAACTGCTAAATCCGCCTACGGCAAAACCACCGCGGCTGCCGCTTGCTTTTACAGCATCTTTTTCGATATATACCCTCACGCTATCAGGGGTTACACGTAGATATTCATTTGTAAGTCCTTTTGTCATACTAAAACCGCCTACTGCGAACCCGCTACGGCTGCCTGCTGCTTTAACCGCCGGATCATCCGCCACATAAATACGAACTCCTTGCGAGTAAACGGCAAAGACAGTATTGCCGGCACTATTGATAACTT
>JACQWN010000676.1 GCA_016209245.1 Bacteroidia bacterium | reverse complement strand
TTCAGTTCAAACTCTTGTTGATATTGCGCTGATGACTGCTGAAAAGGTAAAGGGCTATCATGTCGAACCAAGAATTGCTATGGTTTCATATTCGAACTTCGGCGGAACAAGGGAAGGGACACCAAAAATAGTTAGTGAAGCAGTACAAATTTTACATCGCGACCATCCCGAGCTTATAGTTGACGGCGAGATGCAAGCTAATTTTGCATTAAATAAGGAAATAAGAATGAAAAAATTTCCATTCTCGAAACTAGCCGATAAAGATGTTAATGTTTTGATTTTCCCGAATCTTAATGCCGGAAATATTGCATATAAAATGATGCAGGAGATAGGCGAAGCGGAAGTAATAGGACCTATCCTTATGGGAATAAACAAGCCCGTTCATATTTTACAGATTGAAAGCTCGGTGCGGGAAATTGTTGATATGGTTTCTATCGCGGTTATTGACGCACAAAGAAAATAAACGGCTATTGTATTGTACATAAAAAAAATCTCTCTGCGGGTTCCCCGCAGAGAGTTTTTTTTATAAATATTATATATATATTAGCACTTTCTATGGCAAACGATTTAACACATAAAGAAAACAACCGGCATAACAAAGAGAATGAGCTGAGATTGCAATTAGCAATCAGTGCATCAAATATTGGCTTATGGGATTATAATTTGCAATCGGATAAATTATTTTTAAGCGCTGAATATTATAAAATTTTCGGATACGAGGTTAATGAATTTTCGCCTTCCATCGCAGATTTTCTGACAGGTATTCATGCTGACGATATAAAGAAGGAAATTCTTATTAAAAATATATTAGAAAATACCAGCGACAAACCATATATTATTCATTTCCGACATTTGGCCAAATCGGGCGATTATATATGGATTTCATTGAGGGGGCATATAGTAGCTTATAATGAAAAAGAAAGACCTGTAAGGATTGCAGGAACGATAAGGGATATTTCTGAAGCCAAGTCAAATGAGCTTGCCATTAAAGAGAACGAGGAACTATACAGAAATTTATTTGAATTATCGCCATACCCTATCGTTGTACATTGTGAAGGCAAAGCTGTAATGATTAATGCTGCTGCGCTTAAATTTCTTGGTGCTTCCGATAAATCTGAAATTATTGGGAAACCAGTGATAAATAATGTCTCACCGGAATATCAAAAAATAGCCGCTAAAAGAATAGAAAAATTGTACAAAGAAGGTGGATTCACTGATACGATTGAAGAAAAATTCATTACTTTAAATGGCGAAGTAAGGGATGTTGAAGTACTAGGGTCTTTAATAACTTTCAGAGGGAAAAAGTCCGTACAGGTTATTTTTAATGACATAACGGAACGTAAGAGAGCTGAAACATTGCTTAAAGAGAGTGAATTTATGATCAGAAAAACCCAGCAGATAACCAAAGTTGGCAGTTATAAAGCTGATATAAAGAATAGAAGATTATATTTTTCAGAAGAAGCGATAAATATACTTAAATGTGATCCTGCTGATTTTGATTTTGATGCGGATAAAATTTTGAAAATATTATTGCATCCGAAAGAAATTCAAATACTCACCGCCAAGTACCAGCAGCAAGTTTCACGAAAAGATATATCAGAACCTTTTACTCTTGAAGGCCGCATTAAACATACATATGACAAAGAAAAACATATTAATTCTCTGTCTAAAATCACTGTAGATAAAAATGGAGAGCCTACGACTATTATTGGCTCAGTTCAGGATGTTACCGAACTCAAACTTGCTGAAATTGCACTTATTCAAAGTGAGGAAAAATTCCGTTCTTTTATGGAAACAGCATCAAATATGATGAATATTGTTGATAAGGATCTACGAATCATTTATGCAAACAAAGCACTTTTAGAGACAATGGAATATTCAGAAAAAGAGCTAACAGGAATGCATGTAGCCGATTTACTTAGCCCTGAATCGCGCAAACAATATTATACTCCTGAAAAACATAATGAGCTTGTTACAAAAGGCAAAGTAGAGTATGAACTAACCTGGTTTACGAAATCAGGCAAGCGAATTGACGGGGAGCTAAAAATAGTGGCGATCTACGATAAAGAAGGCAATTTTGCCGGTAGCAGGGGAATATTCAATGATATTACTGAAAGAAAAAAAGCCAATCTTGAATTAATAAAAGCAAAAGAGAAAGCGGAAGAAAGCGACAGATTAAAATCAGCTTTTCTTGCCAATATGAGTCATGAGATTCATACTCCTCTCAACGGGATACTCGGATTCTCGCAAATGCTTAATGACCCGGAATTTTCTGCAGAACAAAAACAAGAATTCGTTCAAATTATTAACAAAAGTGCTAATCAACTGCTTAACATCATAAATGACATTCTTGATATTTCATATATTGAATCACACCAGGTTATAGTACACAATGAACAATTCAATCTGAACAACCTTTTAAATGAAATTTGCGATTTTTTTAAATCCTCTTTATTTCTTGAAAAACCCAAATCTATTGAATTTATCTCGTCATATTACTTTAAAGATGAAGACTCTTTAATCATCTCTGATGCAGGAAAGTTACAGATAATTATTAATAATCTGATACGAAATGCATTTAAATTTACAAACAAGGGTTATATCGAACTTGGATACAAACGTAAAGGGTCAATGCTTGAATTCTATATTAAAGATTCAGGTATAGGCATTCCAAAAGAAAAACTTGGGATAATCTTTGACAGATTCCGGCAAGTTGATGAAACACAAACACGGCAATTCGGAGGAACAGGGCTTGGGCTTGCCATCTCAAAAGGGTATATTGATATTCTTAACGGAACCATAAGGGTGGAATCGGAAAGAGGAAAGGGTTCTATATTTTATTTTTCAATATCCTATCATCCGGCACCTTCTATAGCAGAAAAAATAAATACATTATATAATAATGGGACAATGACTGATGTACAAATGTGAACGAGCTACTTTCAGTGAGTTTGTTATTACTTATATTGACTGAATATTTCACGGAAGCTGAACCTCGTCAGTATAAGAAAAACAACGAATATCAAAGTGTTCTATAACAGATTTCGCTTTAGGATGTATCATTGGGGAAATAATAATAAGTCCGTTCGATTTTATCTTCTTTTGTTTTTCCCACCATTTGGCTTTTTTGATAAAATCCCTCACATCTGCGTCGCTTACCGATGATTTTATTTCGGCAATAAAGGTTTGTCCGTTGGAAATAATCAGGTCAATTTCAATATTTTCCGGGTAACCAAAGACCTCTCCTGTGAAATCTTTTTCTTCAAAATGTTCCACCTTATAGGTGGTTATTTCTGATAAAATACCGGTAATAGCATTACGGAAAGTGCTTTCTGTATGGAATCCCCATCGCGAACCGATGGCTCCCATACCTTGGTCATATTTACGGTGAAGTAGCTTAAGTTCTGCCGTATTTAGTTCCCATCTCTTTTGGTTCTCTTCCCATTTTTTTTCCCATTCCGCCCATTTACGATTTCCCTCATCGCGCAAAGCATGTATCTCGGATAACAACTGTTCAAAGCGGTCTTCGGTCCTTTTTTTAGGCGCCGCCGTTTTTTCTATAAGAAGCAAAACATATTTCTTCAATTCTTCATCCTTTTTAAGTAACAAGGGAAGCTCTTTGTAAATGAGTTCTTTTATCTGATAAGCAGAAAGTGCAGGCATTAGAGTAAAAATTAATTATATATTAAAAATTCAATAAGCAAATTTATGAATTAATTCGGCAATCACCCTATCTTGTATTTCTTGGTAATAATTTTCGGTCTTTGTTTTCATTTTGCCCCTTTCGCCTTGATTCAAAATATTCGCCAGTCATTACGATATTTTTGTAATGACCGTTTTTGTGTAAATCTTTATAAACGTCCCAATACGGTAACAAAAAGTTGTCACAAAGCGTTTTAAGTTTGCGACAAACTTTAATCTGATTGTCAGGTGTATAGTATATATAACACGTAATCATAATAAAAAAATTAAATAACAAAAATAACTATTATTTTTAATTTACAAAAAATTTTTGCATGGTCAGAATTCAACAAACTTAAAGGGAACCTTCACCAATGCTTTATATTCCTCTCCGCTATCAATTATATCTTCATCTTCAATATTATAATACCAATAAATTTCAACACCATGACCGGTCTTGGCAATATTTTCGAAAATTTTAAAAATTGAAAAAATATATTTGGATGAATTAGTATTAAAATATTTAAGTTTTATATGAACAGAAGTATTTTCATTTGGAGCGTTAGCGTATTTCTCAAGATATTCAATTAATGGCGAATAAAAAGCCATAGAATTTTCAGGCACCGATTTGCCTGATAATTCAAAATAACCTTTTTGCGGGTCAAAATTTACATCAGGAGTGCTGTT
>JACQWN010000072.1 GCA_016209245.1 Bacteroidia bacterium | reverse complement strand
AATATAAATTGAAAAATAGAAAATTAAGCCACAGATTACACAGATTTTCACAAATTATTTTTTAATTGAATTTGTTAAATATCTGGTAATCAATCAAATCGACATGAATAATATATTTTTAACCCCGTGAACGGTTACAAAGAAAATTTAAAAAAAAGTTTTATCAATTATTAAATTTTTATCTACTTTTGTGTTCCAACTTGCAAATATACTATGCAAATCTTAAATAACATAATTCAGCAAGTTCAATTACAGAATCATAATTTACTATTGCATAAACTGTCTGTTGTGCAGATAACTTTTTTTTCACTTATGCATAATAAATAAATATTAATAATAAATATGAATGTTAATATTTATAGCGTGATTACCGGAACAGGAAATTATATTCCGACAAAATGCATCAGAAATGAAGATTTTCTTACCAATGAATTTTACGATATTAACGGGAATAAGCTCGACCAGCCCAATCAGGAAATCATAGAAAAATTTCTGACAATTACAACTATTGAAGAAAGGCGGTATGTTACTAATGAAATGGTAACCTCTGATATTGCATATTGTGCTGCGGTCGAAGCTATTAAGTCGGCAAACATTGATAAAGAAGAATTAGATTATATAATTCTTGCCCACAATTTTGGCGATGTAAGGGATAATAATAAGAAGCTAGATATTGTACCCAGCTTAGCCTCACGGGTAAAATATAAATTGGAAATACAAAACCCGAATACAATAGCATATGATATAACTTTTGGATGTCCGGGTTGGTTACAGGCAATTATTCAGGCAGATTATTACATAAAATCGGGTGATGCAAAAAAAATATTGGTAATAGGAGCAGATGTATTATCCAGAGTATCCGATCCTCACGACCGTGATAGTATGTTATATGCCGATGGCGCAGGAGCTGCAATCTTGGAAGCTAAACAAAGCGATACACCCATTGGAATACTTGCACATAAAACGCGTTCCGATACATTATTATATTCCAAAATGCTATATATGTGTAAATCAAACAAACCAGACAATGAAAACAAAGATGACATTTTTTTAAAGATGAACGGTCGCAAGCTTTATCAATATGCTCTTGAAAGAGTACCCCAGGCAATAAAAGATTGTCTTGAGAAGTGTAAAACTCATATCAGAGAAATTAAAAAAGTACTAATCCATCAGGCGAATGGAAAGATGGATGATGAAATATTAAAACGTCTTTACGGGCTTTATGAGATAGCTCATGTGCCTGAAAACATCATGCCGATGACAATTTCATGGCTGGGTAATTCCTCTGTAGCAACCTTACCCACTTTGTTGGATCTCATATTTAAAGATAAGCTGAATATGCATAAAGTTAATAAAGGCGACACACTTATTTTCGCATCCGTCGGAGCAGGAATGAATATTAATGCATTAGCTTACAAAATGGCTTAATGAAATTATTCTCAATGAAGAAAGCGGGATTGTTCTTCGGTTCTTTTAATCCTATACATATCGGACATCTTGCAATTGCCAATTATCTGGCTGAATTTACCGAGCTTGAGCAAATCTGGTTTATTATAAGTCCGCATAATCCTTTTAAAAAAAAAGAAAATCTTCTGGCGGCGCACCACCGATACCATCTTGTTTCACTTGCTATCGAAGATTATCCTCAATTCAAAGCCAGCAATATTGAATTTAACCTGCCACAGCCATCTTACACAATCAATACACTTACTTACCTGTCGGGAAAATATAATAACTATGAATTTGCTCTTATTGTGGGTTCCGATAGTCTGGCAACTTTTCATAAATGGAAAAATTTCGAGCAAATTCTTAAAAATTATTTAATCATGGTTTATCCGCGACATAATGAATTTATTAATCCTTACAATGCATATCAGAATGTCAGAATAGTTGATGCACCAATGATTGAAATTTCGTCGAGCTTTATCAGAAAAGCTATTAAAGAAAAAAAAGATATACGTTTTTTTCTATCGGAAAAAGTATATCAATATATTACTGAAATGAACTTTTATAAAAAGTAATCAATTGAATAAAGTATATGTATATATTGAATTTATAATACTGTCGGTATTTTCTCTTTTTGTTATATCAATAACAAACGCACAAGACACCAATCTAAAAGCCGACAGTCTTGAAAAGCTTCTTATCTCTGCTCAAGATACTGTTAGATACAGAGTGTTAATTGACTTGGCGTGGGAATATTACGCACTGCAAAATTTTGATAAAAGTTTTGAATATGCTTCTAAAGTCATTGAAGCTACAGGCGGGGAAAAACAAGAAAAATACAGCGCCGAAGCTTATGAGCTATCAGGCAATATTTCATATCAACGGGCTGAATATGATTTAGCACTAAAGTATTTATTACAAGCTTTGAAATTTTATAATAAACCGGAAAAAACCGGCAAGATTGCTATTATATCAAATTTACTTGGAAATACTTACTATTTATTGGGCGATTATGAAAATGCCATCACTTATTATAAGCAAGCATTAAAAAGAAGTAAATCTGCGAAAAATGAAAAAGGCGTCGCAAACATTATGAATAATCTTGGAAATATCTTATATGACTGGGGCAAATATGATGATGCACTCAAATATTATTTGAAAGCGGTAGATATTTCAAAACAAATTGGAAATCATAAAAGCGCCGGAAGCATGCTGAATAATATTGGATTAGTTTATTACGACTGGGGTGATTATATTAAAGCATTAAAGTATTTTAAAAAATCGCTTGAAGAAAAAAAACAAATTCCCAAAGTACAAGCAGATAAGCTTGATAAATGGAAAGGAATAGCAGCTACTTTGAATAATATAGGACTTGTATTTAAAGAATTAGGCAAATATGAAAAATCAATCCGGTATTATCAGCTTTCAATTTTAATTAGTGAACAATTGAAAGCCGATGTTGATATAGCCAAAAATTATAATAATATCAGCACAGTATATATTGAATGGAAGAAATTTGAAAAGGCATTGGAATATGCAGAAAAAGCGATGCTCATTTATGAAAAGACGGGATTTAAGCTGGGAAAAGCCGCTACATTTTATAATCTTGGAGAAATTTTTGACAGACAAAATCAATTTGAAAATGCCTTTAAATACTTTGATAAAGCATTAAAAATATATGAAGAACTTAACAATAAATTAGGAATCGCCCAATCGTTAAGTAATTTAGGTAATATATCACTGATTTTAAACAGGGATTATATTGCCGTTGAATATTGCACCAAAGCTTTGGAAATATTCAAGGAATTGGAAAATAAAAAAGGAATAGCCAATATATCAGGTATTTTAGGAGAAATTTACGGAAAAAAAGGTGAATATGAAAGCTCATTAAAATATTTTGAAGAAAGTAACAGAATATCAGAAGAAATTAAAAATATTATTTTTCTAGAAGAAAATTATCTGAATATTTCCAAAATTTATGAACGGCTTAATAAATATGACAAAGCATTGAAATATCATAAGCTGTTTTCCAACTATAAGGATTCTGCCTTTAATGAAAACGTTCATAAACAAATTGTTGAGATACAAACAAAATATGAGACTGAAAAGAATAAAAAAGAACTTGAGCTTCTTAACAAGAATAAAGCCCTAAACGAAGCTGAAATCAAAAGGGCACGTATTCTTCGTAATTCTCTTATTATTGGTTCTGTTTTACTTATTTTACTAGTAGTTTTAATTTTAAACAGGTATAAAGTGAAGGCGAAAGCAAATACAGCATTAGCAAAAAAGAACCAGGAAATTCTAAATCAAAACAAGCAAATCGAACAGCAAAAAATTTTACTGGAAAATATTAACAGTGAACTAAACCTTAAAAACACGGAGATTACCGATAGTATAAATTACGCAAGAATAATTCAGGATATGGTTTTGCCTGACGATAACCGGCTCAAAATTTACTTTCCGGATTCCTTTGTACTGTTTTTACCGAAAAATATTGTGTCAGGAGATTTCTACTGGATTACCACCCTTCATGTTAGTGACGGGGTGACTGGTAGTCACGAGGTTGATAGTAGCACAATGCCTGCCGTCACTAATAAAGTCGCTAGTCAGGGCGTCACTGCAAGTGACACCCTGACTAATAATATCCTGGTTGTCGCAGTTGCCGATTGCACGGGTCATGGCATACCCGGAGCTTTCATGTCAATGATAGGTAATACTCTGATGAATGAAATTGTGAGGCATAAAAAAATATTTTGTCCTTCAGAAATAATCAAAAATATGTATTCCGGTCTGATGGAGCTTATTACTCAAAGAAATGTACTGACCGGTAGTTGTGATATAGATATGGATATATCAGTGTGTTGCTTTGAACCCAATGAAGCACTATTTCAGGTATCCTGTGCTAAGCATACAATATTTTTAATAGAAGATGAACAACTATTTTCAATTACAGGAGAAAAATATTTTTTAAACTTCAGGGATTTGGACAAATTAAGTGTTTCATTTAGTAATCATATATTTCCATACCATTCCGGTAATTGTATATATTTATTTACCGACGGTTATCCTGACCAATTTGACAATTGTAGCAAACAGATGTTTTCAAATGAACGCTTTAAATGTCTTATTTTTAAAAATAATTTGCTTCCGATGCAAAAATGTGTTAATGTGTTAGTGTGTTAATGTGTTAATATATTAATGTCAACTACCCGACAGGTTGCGAAGCACCTATTGGGTTGGTTGTTCATTTTTACTGAAATTACTGTTTTGTATATAAGGCGGTAACCTGAACCATCTGGTCACCCGGATCAACAGTATAGTTCCAGTTGATTGATTTTGAATTGTCGGAAATTGTTCCGGTTCCTTCAATCTGGTATCCCTGTGCTATCACCTGCGGATCAACATGAAGTACACTACCATTGAGTACTGCAATTGCATCATAGTCAATTCCAAGATTATAAAAATTACCAATTAATATTTTGGTGGAATCCTGCGAAGACTTTTGAATATAAACATCATAAAAATCTTTGATATGCTTAGTAACAGGGGTTTCAGTTTCATCAACCAGCCATTGGCCTTCCAATATTGCTCTGGGATCTGAGGCCGGTGTCTCTTCTTCTTCGGGCTTACATGCATTTAGTAATGTAAAACCCAAGAATAAAAATAATAATGGAAATAAAACAGATTTCATATAAAAATTTTTTATAAGTTAATAATTCTATTTATCCTGTATATTTTACAAAATTCAGACCAAAATTAGGCATTTTTCAAAATGCCTATTTTTTAGTTTACAATTTTAATAAAAATAGTGACAAAAGAAAACACCTTTGAGTATTGGCGTACTCACCCCC
>JACQWN010000675.1:3918-4612 GCA_016209245.1 Bacteroidia bacterium | reverse complement strand
GCAATAATTATTTTGATTTCACAAAATTAATAATTTTACAGTATTAAAACAATTATGAATTAATTTTACAGCGATTCAACGACAATTTTTTATAAAAAAAATAACTGTGTAAAAGTAAAAAAACAATCAATGCATTGATTGTTTTTTTAAAAATCTTATATTTGCATTGATAAAAAAATAGAATATTGAAATAGGTTATGAAAATTCAATTCCACTTTGGATTTCTTTATTAAGAATCTAAGGATTCAGAACTTTCAAAACATAAGATACATTGATGCCCGACAATAACAAATATAATCTTATAACTATACTTGGGCACACTGCCGGAGGAAAGACTGCATTAGCGGCGCATCTTGCCGGTTGCCTCGGCAGCGGAGTGATTAGCGCCGATTCGCGTCAGGTTTACAGAAAAATGAACATCGGAACAGGAAAAGATTATAACGATTATTTTGTTGATGGGAAACAAGTCCCATATTACCTGATTGATATAGTTGAACCGGGATATAAGTATAACTTATACGAATACCAGCAGAATTTTATCAAAGTTTTCAAAAAAATATCCGGTGATGGAAAAATACCTGTTCTGTGCGGAGGTACGGGCTTATATATAGAAGCGGTACTGAAGGGCTATAAACTTCTTCGGGTTCCCGTTAACAACGATTTACGCAAAGAATTGGAGAACAAACCGCTCGAT
>JACQWN010000675.1:0-3873 GCA_016209245.1 Bacteroidia bacterium | reverse complement strand
AACAAACCGCTCGATGAATTGACCAGGCTCCTTGCTTCATATAAAAAGCTGCATAATAAAACCGATGCTGACACTGTAAAACGCGCTGTCCGTGCTATTGAAATTGAAGATTTCCATGCAAAACATTCCGGAACTATTGACGAATATCCGGAAATCAAAAGCTTGAATATCGGAATCGCTATTGACAGGGAACAACGGCGCAAGCGCATTTCAGAACGGTTAAAAACCAGAATTGAAAACGGAATGATTGACGAAGTAAAACAACTGCTTGATTCCGGCGTCACGAAACAAGACCTTATTTACTATGGCCTTGAGTATAAATTTATTACACAATATCTTACAGGAGAACTGACTTATGATGAAATGTATTCCCGTTTAGAAACAGCTATCCACCGGTTTGCCAAGCGCCAGATGACATGGTTCAAAGGGATGGAAAGGAGAGGATTAAAAATATATTGGCTCGATGGTAATATGGATTTGGAGCAAAAAGTCGCTAAAGTATTTTCATTGTACAACAATTTCAAATCTTAAAATTTAATTTCCCCGATATTATTCATCTGCCCAAGTATCCAATTCTTCCGCTTTAATACATACGGACCTGGTTTTTTAGCATTCCATTTTCTTGGATTTGGCAGAACTGCGGCAATTTGAGCAGCTTCACTCTTTGTCAGCTTTGAAGCGGGTTTATTAAAATAATATTCCGATGCGGCTCCGATTCCGTATATCCCATCTCCCATCTCAACAACATTAAGATAAACTTCAAGTATCCTTTTCTTGCCCCAAACCAGCTCGATGAAAAAAGTAAAGCAAACCTCAAGCCCTTTTCTCAACCACGACCTGTTGGGCCAAAGAAAAACATTTTTAGCCGTTTGTTGTGAAATAGTACTTGCCCCTCTTATCTTCTTTCCTTTTTTATAATTTTTCATGGCTTTTTCTATTGATTTAAAATCAAAACCGGAATGTTCGGTGAATTTTTGATCTTCCGATGCAATAAATGCTAATCCGACATATTCAGGAAGCGAGTTATAGCGAATCCAGCAATTTTTCAAACAGATCTCTTTTTTATTTTTCATCTGTTGCACCAGCCGGATAAACATCAGGGCAGTAAATGGCGGGTTAATATACCGGTAGGTAATTGAAAGAAAAATGCTTGTAATAATCAGAAATAATGTGGTTCGCCAGATAAATCTGAATATAGTTCTGAAAATTCCGATTTTAAAGTGTTTCCTATTCAAAGAAAAAATAAATATTGGTTACCCATTTTGAAGTATCCGGTTCTTGTGAAGGATCTGTAATATATTCCTCAATAATAGGGGTGAGCTGTTTAATTCCTTTTTCCTTCATATAATTATCCATTGCGTAATAAGCATCGGCAGATTTTTCAAAACTGCCTGTATATTCAATCAACAAAGCTTTGGTAAAGTCAACTTTTATTGTTTCGAAACCTTTGATAGTGATATTACCTTTAGTCTGAACAGGAACTGCCGCAGCCATTAAAGAGCTTTGTGATTGTTCGTCCCATGTATAATATAAACCGCATGGCGCTCCGCTGCATTGAACCTTGCTTTTCTGCAATATGTCCATTATTGCTCCAAAGTTGGCTTCAAAAAATTTTGGAATATCGGTCATTTTGACCGTTTCTTTTTTGGCAATAAATATTTTTGGTGTAAATGCAACTTCTTTTATCTCAAATTGTCGTGTAGCAGGTTTTTCGGCAGCAAGCTTTTCGCAGATTTCTTTCAGGTTATTCACCCCTTTTTCGAAATCTTTTCCAAGCATGGTTTCCATACCGCTGAACAAAGCAAAAATTCTGCCCATAAAATTGTTCTCACTGTGAAAACCCCATGTTACTCTTAAAGTGTCGAGGGTGTCGTTTAATTCAACAAATCCTGTAGCTTCAGATTCCCACGGTTCTATAAATGTTAATTTTGAATCAACCCTTTTATTTTCAACAATATTCGTTATTTCCTGCTTCCCTTTACCTACATCTTTATTTCCTTCCCACGACATTATGGCGCCTACTGTTCCGTCTTGTCCTTCGATTGAAGAAGTCATCAAAGAATCATAATCTTTCCATGGCGACCATACAGCAGTATTTTTGAAAAACTTAACTTGTTCGAATACAAGCTCAACAGGAGCGTTAATTACAACTGTACGCTCAACTTTGTTTTCTTTCGGGCCTAATAATCCTAAGATTATTACAATAGCCACAATGAGCAGAATAATAACGATAATAATTTTTAATGTTTTCATAATTACAGAGTTTAATCATTAATAATGTGGCAAATATATATTAATTGATTTAAACAACAAATCAGCGATAATTTTTTTAAAAAAATTTATTGCTGATTTAAACAGCGAATCAGCGGCAAAACAAAATCAAGCAATTTTGCGATTGATTCATCCGGTGTTAAATTTGAATTATCTATTCTGATGGCCGGATTTTCAGGGGGTTCATAAGGAGAATCTATTCCTGTGAAATTTTGTATTTCGCCTTTTTGGGCTTTAGCATATAAACCTTTTTTATCTCTTTTTTTACAAATTTCAACCGGGGTGCTTAAAAAGACTTCAATAAAGTCGTTTTCTCCGATAATATTCTTTGCTAAATTCCGAATTTCAATGGTAGGGCTGATAAAGCTGCAAATAGTAATGATTCCGCAATTTAAAAACAATTTTGAAACCTCGGCTGTCCTGCGGATGTTTTCTTTCCTGTCGTCATCGCTAAATCCAAGATTATTCGATAGCCCCATCCTTATATTATCTCCATCAAGCACCTGCGACAGAAAACCTGATTTATTTAATTTTTCTTCAAGTCCTGTGGCAAGTGTGGTTTTCCCGGCGCAGGAAAGCCCGGTAATCCAGATAACTTTTGTACGTTGATTAAATCGCTTTTCATTAGCGGCACGCGTTATTATCGTTTTAGTGTTTGCTATTGGGTGGTGTTTGCTCCACTGTCCTTTAGTCATTTTGATTTTATTTAAAAATTTTTCTTACCTATCTAAACGCTACTGTTCCGCCATTAAAAGTAAACGTTTGTTAGGCAATATTTTAAAAAAAGTTTGTTCTAATTCCTGTTCTAATTCAATCAATTTTTCAAGAATTAATTCTTGAGGAATTTCTTTATAATTAATTAATATAAGTTCTTTTGCATAGAGCTTAGCGATATAATAAGATTGGTATTTGAATCCTCTATTGGAAGCAATTACAAAATCAGTATGAGCTGAGTTGATAGTTATTTGAAAAATATTTTCATCCCATTTTGAACGCCATTTTCCGATGTGATCATTTTCAAAATTTGGTGGAGGAAATGATGAATCGGATTTTGGTTTCTCTTGAGCAATTACAATTTGTGCTTCTGAATCTGCTTTGAGTTGATTTTGAGTTGCAAAAATTTTTATTGTCTCAATATAACTGTCTTGAATTCCTTGTAATAATTCTAATTCTGGTTTTGATTTTGGAGTAAATATAATTGATTCTTTATCTTTCATAGAAATTAAACCTAAATTATTTATAGCAGTCCATTCAAATTGTATGTTTTCAGTTGATATTTCTTCATTAACTTCATTAAATGCTTTAACCGTAAATTTTTTAGGTACATTATAAGAAACATTAGCATACTTAGGTATAATTTTAACATTTTGCATTATACCCAATGGAATCTCCTTTTCCTCAATAGAGGTTTTTTCTTTACTTTCTTTACCTTCTTTTTCTTTTTTACCTGAAATATCTTTACCCTCATGTGAAGGGAACCATGAATATTCATTCAAGGTAGTCATTGCCTGAGAAAATGCTTTTTTTACTAAATCCATTACTTTTCTATCAATACTCTGATATAACTTTTTCTCACCTTCTTTAATTAATTGTTTAAGTTCT
>JACQWN010000071.1 GCA_016209245.1 Bacteroidia bacterium | reverse complement strand
GAGCAGCTTATTTTCGAGCTCATATTTCCATGCCTTATGAGAGACACCTATTAATATTACAACAGGCGCCTTAATATTTTTTAAAGCTTCAAAATATAATTGTCCGGCAAAGGCATAATCGTCGTGAGGTGAGATTACGGCTTTCCATGCAGTATTGGTTTGTATTTTCGCTTTTTTTAAGTTTTGCTCTATCATGCCGCTAAAATTCCTGTCAATTCTTTGAATAACGGAATCCATTTGCCATGCTTTATGAGCAAAACCGACAGTATCAGCTAATCCACGGATATTAACCGGTAAGATTTCAGCTTTTTGGGCAAAAACAGCAGAAATCGTTAATATCAGCAAAATTAATGTAGAATGCAGAATTATGAATATCCGATGTAGAAATGAAAATTTACATCCAATTGACAGTAAAACTATTAATAATATTTTAAAATGTTTCATGTTTATAATCATCAACTCTTTTAGCTTCGGTATTAAAATTTATTCCTATTAAAGTTTTTTTTCGTTTATCGTCTGCATATTTTTCAGCATAATTTTTTTCTTTTATTTGTTTTATTGCCTTATCAGCACCCTGGTTAATTTTAAATTCTATTATAAAAATATTATCATCAGTAAAAACAACTGCGTCAACTCTGCCGTCTATTGTTAAAATTTCTGATTCAATTTTATAACCCACCAACTTCATTACAATATAAAATATTGAATGGAAATATTTTTCACTGTCTTCAATTATTGTGTAAGGAATATTTTTAAAAAGGGTATTAATATGTTTAATAAATTTTTCAATAATATTGTTGTTAAAAGTCTCTGTCATTTGAAGTAATAAAACCCCTGTTTTGTCAAGTTTTCCAATAGTTAATTCAGAAAGAATATGTGTTGACATAGAATTTGCAACTTCTCTGTTAGGATAGTCTAATGTAATAATACCGGTAGAAATATCAAATTCTTTTATTGTTAGATATCCGCTTTGAAACAGTAAAGGAAGCAATGTTATGTTTTTTAATTCATATTTATCTAAAAGTTCGGTTGTAGCCATACTTTTTTCTATATCAAAAACCGTATAATTTTCTTTTTTAATAAATTTTGTTAGAAATGTAGGAGTACCGGTTTCAAACCAGTAATTATTAAAAATTCGTTGACTAAATAAATTTATCAATGATACAGGATTATAAACAAAATTTTTTCCATCCCATGAATATCCATTATACCATTCTTTTATAACAGGCATAATATCTGTATATATATCAGCATAATCTTCCTGAACTTTTTCAATATATTCAGGAAAATATTTTTCTGCTTCTTCCTGTGTCCATCCAATCATTGTTGAAAAATTTTTGTTTATGGTAAGATCCGTTAAATTATTCAAATCAGAAAAAATTGATACTTTACTGAACTTAGATACTCCTGTTACGAAAAAGAACCTTAAATAGCTATCACTATCTTTTACTATTGAATAGAAATTTTTAAGAATCTCTCTGTTTTTTTCTGCTTTCTCAATGTCATCAATATAATCAATTATCGGTTTATCATATTCGTCTATCAAAACAACAACTTTTTCTTTGTTGGCTAATTTTCTTATTAATTCCTTGAATTTTAAAGGGTAGTCCTGTTTTGAAAATTTAATATTATATTCCTTTGCAATATCATTAAGTTCGTTATGAATAGCTTTTTCTAAACCAAGTGTTTTGTGAGATATATTAGCAAAAGAAATTTTAATAACAGGATATTTTCTCCACTCAATTTTATCATAAATCCAAAGTCCTTTAAATAATTCCTTATTAGAAAGAAAAATTTCTTTTAAAGTATTTACGAGTAATGACTTTCCGAACCTGCGGGGTCGTGATAAGAAATAATATTTATGTTCTAATAATTGATAAATATATTCTGTTTTATCAACATAAATACAGTTATCATTTATTAACTCGGAAAATTCCTGACGATTAATTGGTAACCTTTTCATAATATTTTTTTTCATAAAGATAATTCGTTTTTGGGTTCTATAACGGGTTCTATTGGTAATTTTTCATAACCCCAACCCCCTTCGACTTGGCTCAGGGAACACTTAAAAAGGGGCAATAACCATTTATTGCAAAGATAGAAATTAATTCGCTGCAAATGATTATCTTTGCAAAAAAGACATCATTATGAGCAAGAAAGAAAAAAATATTGTAAATGAGCCGTTGGCAGAATACGGGCAACCGCTTACCTTCGAATTTGGCAAATGATGTTTGAAAAATGCCGAAAAAATTCATAATATATCTTCTTTTAGCTGTTTTGACCGGAGCAATAGGTATCGCATCACGTAAATTCGGCGACTATATCCCTGATTTTTTTGCAAAATATACAGGCGATACTCCCTGGGCTTGCGCAGGATATTTCTTTTTACGTATGCTATTTCCTAATTGGAAAAAAATTTATTCAGCTTTAACCGCTTTTATTATTTCGGTTGTTGTGGAATGTTCACAGCTTTTTCATCCTTTATGGCTTGACAAGGTAAGAAATACAATTATTGGTGCATTATTGTTGGGTTTTGGTTTTAAATGGTCTGATTTTATTTGCTATATTTCCGGAATTATTCTTGGAATTTTAATTGAAAAAATAATTATGATTCTATATGAAAAATGAGTGGGTAAAATATACTTTCAACCCCAACCCCGCACATAATTTGGGGCTATAACAGGGCAGTGCTTGAATGTATGCTTAATAGATAAATGTATGGCTACCAAATTATATAACATAATGAATTATAATAGATACTTTCAAAAGTTTCTTACAGCTTTTATTTTAATCATATCCATCGTAGCTACAATATCCGGCCAAAGCCAGCAAAAAAAAATAGACAGTCTTTTAACAATTTCGAAGAAAATGCAGGCAGTTACTAATAAAATAAAAATTTTAATCGAAATAGCCGATTTGCATGAAAAGCAAGAACCTGAAAAGGCGATTGAATATTATAATCAGGCATACGAGCTTGCAGAAAAGATAGCTGAAGACTCAAAAAACGCTATTGAAAAGAAAACCTGCTTAAATTATAAAGGTAAATGCCTGTTATATATAAGCATGATTAAAGATGAAACCGGTTCTTATGATGATGCCTTAAAATACAGTCTTCAATCATTGGAGAATTATATTAAGACAGAAAATCATCCAAGTATAGCCGATGTATATAACAATATCGGCGGTATATATTACCGGAAAGGCGATTATGCCAAGGCGATTGATTATTTCCAAAAATCAATTAAGCAATCGGAACAAATCGGCGATACGCAAAGAACCGTCAAATGTGTCAACAATATCGGAATTATCTCTATTTATATGAAAAACTATCCGCAAGGCATCGAGTACCTGGAACAGGCAATTGAACTTTGCGATAAGATACATGATACGGTGGGTGTCGCATACGGATTAAATAACCTGGGCAGTATTTATTTCAAAATAAATGAATATGACAAAGCCATTGAAAAATATAAAAAAGCATTGGAAATTAACAGAAAAAGAAACGATAAGCCAGGGCTGGCCAGGACTTTGAATAATATAGGATTAATAAATAAAAATACGGGTAAATATGAAGAGGCGATCAAAAATTTTGAGGAAGCTATCAGTCATAATGAAGCGAGGAACGACCGGCAGGGGTTGGCATCATGTTATAATAATATGGGAATGGTTTATACTAAAATGAAAAAATACAATAAGGCAATCGAAACCCTGGAAAAAAGCTTAAGCTACTCTAAAGAAGTGGGAGCAAAAAGTGAGATTAAAGATGCTTATAATAACCTTTCGGATTGCTATGCAGCAATATCCGATTTTGAGAACGCCTATAAATATGAACATTTGTTTTTAATAATGTACGACAGTATATATAACGAGGAGAGCTCCCGCACTTACCATGAAATGGAGGCAAAATATCAGAATGAAAAAAAACAGCATGAAATTGAAATGCTTAATAAAGATAATGCTTTAAAAAAGGCAGACATAGCAAAAAAAGAAGCGGAAAATAAAAAGCAGCGAATTGTTATTTTATTTGTGGTTGGCGGCTTGTTGCTGGTTATTATATTTTCAGGTTTTCTTTACCGCCTGATATTGCAAAAGAAAAAAGCCAATAAATTACTTGCCCGCCAAAAAACGGAAATTGAAAAAAAGAACACACAATTAGAATTTGCCAATGCTGAAATTATGCAACAAAAAGAAGAAATTCAAACTCAGGCCGAGCAGCTTATAATTGCAAATAAAGATTTAAAAAAGCAGCATGATAAAATAATTGAGCAAAACAGGGAAATTACTGAAAGCATTGAATATGCAAGATATATCCAATCGGCAGTTCTCACGCCAATGCAGGAAATTTCAAGATTGCTGCCTTTCAGCTTTGTATTGCATCTTCCAAAAGATATTGTCAGCGGCGATTTTTATTGGATTACCACCGTTAATAGTGCCGATAGTCAGGGTGCGACTCATAGCAGTCTTGCCGATAATCAAGGTACTTCTCAAAGTCGCACCCGGACTAGTGTTGCGACAATTTAATTTTAAGACCTCACAGGTTTTAGAAACCTGTGAGGTCTGGATTAAAAAATTGTTTTCAATGTTTCATTTTTAAATTGTCAAGACACTAGTGCGACTATAGTTGCCGTTGCCGACTGTACCGGACATGGCATTCCCGGCGCTTTTATGAGCATGCTCGGCATTGCCTTTTTAAATGACATAGTAATCAAAAATAATATCACAAGCCCTGATGCCGTGCTGAATAATATGCGTGAAAATATAATTAAAGCTTTACACCAAACAGGAAACGAGGAAGAAGCCAAAGACGGAATAGTTATGAGTATATGCTCCATTGAAAAAGAAAAAAAATTATTAAAGTTTGCAGGAGCTAACAATTCTTTATATTTAATAACGCCTGTCCCGCAAGGTCACTGTAATAAAGTCAGTAGCGCAGGCGCAGGCAATAACGCTGATTCAGGCGACCTTGCGGGTCAAGCGTTATTAAAGGAAATAAAAGGCGATGTATCCGCCGAAACAAACATGAAAAATTGCGAAAAGCAATTAATTGAAGTGAAGGCGGATAAAATGCCAATCAGCATCTCTAATAATATGAAACCATTTACCCTGCATGAATTAACTTATTCCGACAGTGATACTTTTTATATGTTTTCCGACGGTTATGCCGACCAGTTCGGAGGGGAAAACGGTGAAAAAATAAAACTTCAGGGCTTAAAAAAAATTTTATGCTCAATATCTCAAAAGCCGATGTTCGAGCAAAGAGAAATTCTGAATAATAAATTTGAGCAATGGAAGTCATTTATTAATCCTGAAACAGACCAATCTTATGAACAGGTTGACGATGTATTGATTGTAGGATTCAAAATTTAAATCGCCACTTCTCCCACTCGCCCTTTCGCCCATTCGGTTCTTTTAGTGGCACAATGCCTGCAAGTCACGCCGTCACTAATGCGGAAATTTTGTCACAATTAATGACCGAAAAATTACCTGACGTCATCAGCAATAAAATTTTACCTTTCCAGTCGAGCTTCAATAACCTTTCCAGAAGTTTTTCAGAATCGGTAAAAACTTCAAGATTCCTGCCGCCAAAGGCAAATAAAATTTGCTCAACACTGATTTCTTTCAGCCGTTTATGCTTTATTGTTTCAGGATTGAAATACACATAAGCAATATCGGCATTTTCCATAGTGCCATGATATTGTCCGAGATAATTTTCATTCAGACTGCTAAAAGTATGCAGCTCCATACAGGCAACCAAAAGCTGCTCGGGATACTGTTCTTTAACGGCTTTAATTGTGGCATTTAATTTTGATGGTGAATGGGCGAAATCGAGAAAAACTTTTGTATGTTCATTTTGAGCCAATAGCTGTAATCTCTTTGAAGCGCCTTTAAACGATTGTATCGCTTTATAAAATTGTTCATCAGCTATACCTGTTTCATTACATACTAATCGTGCCCCGTTTATATTTTGCAGATTATGCTCTCCGAATATCTGCAAAGGGATTTCGCCATACTTGGTATCGAGAAAAGTTTGACCGGTACGAATAAATGCAGGATGAGCTCTGTAAGCGGTTTGCTTGACTTTATTTTGAATTTTTTCGAGCATTGATACCAATGTTTTATCGCATTCACAATAAATTAAAGCGCCGGCAGAATCGGTTTTCTCGACGAATAATCTGAATTGTTCTACATAATCTTCAAATACGGGAAAAACATTTATATGGTCCCATGCAATACCGCTAATAAGCCCGATATTTGGCTTATATACAAGAAATTTAGGTTGTTTGTCAATTGGTGAAGCAAGATATTCATCACCCTCGAATATAGCTATTTTAGCTGTATCCGATAAGCGTACCATAGTTTCAAATCCTTCAAGCTGTGAGCCGACCAGATAATCGAAATCAATTCCATGAAAATTCAGAACATGCATAATCATTGATGTGATGGTTGTTTTTCCATGGCTGCCGCCTATGACGACTCGCCGCTTGCTTTTACATTGCTCATATATATATTCGGGGTATGAATAAATTTTAATACCAAGCTCTTGCGCCTTAATTAATTCAGGATTATCAAGACGTGCATGCATACCTAATATAATTGCATCAAGGCGTGTACTTATCTTTTCAGGAAACCATCCATCTTTTTCAGGCATTAAACAATATTTCTCAAGACGCGAATGCGACGGCTCAAAAATCTCGTCATCGGATCCTGAAATTTGAAATCCCTTTTTATGCAATGTTATAGCCAAATTGTGCATAACACTGCCTCCAATAGCGATGAAATGAACTTTCATAATATACTAACTAATCAAAACCGGTGATAAAAATACATATAAATTTATAATTATATTGAAAAATTATGGTTCTATATGAATACATGTGGGTAAAATATACTTTCAACCCCAACTATTCAGCTTATTTCTTTCATATTTCATATTCTCAGAAGAAATGATAAGCTATGAAGGAGATCAAAACTCTGTTTTAGCATATTTTGAAAATGCAGAATTACAATACGAAGGAGAAATTCAAAAAGGAAATATAATCAATGCATTGATTGATGCTATAAATTTACCGGAAGAAGATTTAAAAATAAAAAAATATAATGACTATACCGGGAAATCAGCTCAATGGGATTTACAAACTTTAATTTACCGGCACGTTATACCGGACGCGAAAAACAAAACATTAGGAAATAATTTCTATCACGATGTTAAATCGTCAGAAGTGAAAAATATTATCTGTGAGATTTTAAAATCTCTTGGCATCAGCGATAAGATTATTATTATCAAGAAAAGTATTTCGGAAAGTGAAGAACCTTTTGCAGCCCCGGAAATAGATATAAAGATATCTGATACAACAGTCAAAGCCGCTATTACACTTTTAAAAGAGGCATCGGGTGTTGATGCAATATATGTAGGACGCGGCGGAATAGTAACAAAAGAAAACTGGGCGTTTAACATCATTTTACGCTATAAGGAACGAATACAAATTTTTAATGAACTTCTTGAATATAAAAATAATATAAGTAAATCTTATGCAATATGTGGCTTGTTCATCATATCAAAAGAAGATATAAGCTCCGCTAAAACGAAATATCTTCAAAATGAATTTGAATTAAATGTTCAAATCGGATGTGTTGGAAATTACATAACTAACCGAGAATTTCTTACTACAGTTGAATTAGGTTATCTTCCGAAAATAATGGTTTTGAAAAATGTTAAATCAAAATACAGTAAATATCAATAATGGCAAATAAATATTCTTATATATTATTTTTGTTCTTTTTATTTCTTATATCCGCATGTAAAAAAGACTGTTCATTTCTGCCTTCAAAAGAAAATTTTCTGGTCAGAACACAATGGAAAATGGAGTCGTTCGTTGACCACGGTGAAAATATAAGCTATGAACCGACTACGTTAGTATATGAATTTCGTCACGATGGTACTTTTATTGTTTACCCTTCCGATTCGCTTCCGCCTCACTATACAATGGTTTGCAATATGGTAATATAGATATATTTTATGTACCTGTATAATCTATAGTTAGAGGTGTTTCAAAAAAATCACAGCAGAGTTTGTCTGTAAAATTGGCAATTTAGTAGCTTTACTCATCGGATGACTTTCTAATTAATTGATTATTAGCTTGAATTGCATGATATCCTTAATAAATAAGTCATCCGATGAGTTTCTACGCGACATTATAGACAGACACTATAACTCTAACATACGCTTAATCGGAACTTCCGCTTTTTTTCTGATATCTTCATCTAATATTATTTCAGGAAGCTCATATTTTAAACATATATACAGCTTTTCAAGCGTATTTAGCTTCATATAATTACAATCGCTGCAACCGCAAGTAGAATCTTTAGGCGGTGCAGGTATAAATATTTTATCAGGATTGGCTTTCTTCATCTGATGAATAATACCCGATTCGGTAGCAATAATATAAGTGCTGCAATTATCCTGCTTTGTATAATTCAGCAATGCTGCTGTTGAGCCAATATAATCTGCAACAATTCTTACAGGTTTTTTACATTCAGGATGTGCAATTATTTTTGCTTCCTGATATTGCGCTTTTAATTCCAGTATTTTTTCCAACGAGAATTCTTCATGAACATGGCAGGCGCCATTCCAAAGTACCATATTTCTGCCTGTAAGGCAGTTTATATAATTACCCAAATTTTTATCCGGTGCAAAAATTATCTTTTGTTCTCCAGGAAAGCTATTGACGATTTTAACAGCATTCGACGATGTACAACAAATATCAGATAATGCTTTAATTGCTGCCGAAGTATTTATATATGTAATTACAATATGTTCAGGATAATTCCTTAAAAATTCTCTGAATTGAGCCACAGGCGCAGATTCTGCAAGCGAACATCCCGCTTTTAAATCAGGTAATATTACTTTTTTTCCCGGCGATAAAATCTTGGCTGTTTCAGCCATAAAATGAACACCAGTAAATACAATTATTTTAGCATCCGTTTGCGATGCCTGCTGCGATAATTGAAGACTATCCCCGACAAAATCAGCTATATCCTGTATCTCACCTTTTTGATAATAATGTGCAAGAATAATTGCTTTCTTTTCTTTTCTCAGTTTGTTGATTTCATCAGTTAAATTAATATTTTTATCTATGCTGATATCTAAAAATCCTTTTTCCGATAAACTATTAACATCTATCATTTTTATTTATATTTAAAAAAATTTATTATATAAGAATAATAATGTCTGTTAATAACGGTATAATTTTTTTCAAAATTATTTGTTTTTTTAAAAAATAATAAATAAAGAACAGTGTTTTAACACTGAATTAACATATTATATATATTGATAAATAATATTTTACCTGTTATATCAACAAATTGTTAATAAATCAGCTTGTTAAAAAAATTTTTTTTAAAATAAAATATTTATGTTCATAACATATAAAACTATTATTAATAAAATTTGAAAGAATATATTTTGAAAACAGAAAAAATTGAACATAGAATTTGCTGTTATTTATTTGCAAGTAGAAATATTAATAATTATATAAAATTATTGACAAAGTTATAAACATAAATTTAGTTATAATTTTGTACAATAAATAAATAAATTTATGTATGCAATTTAATTTCTATTTTAATATTAAATGACTGAAATTAAAAACTGGATAAAACATGGAACAATCAAAGAATTCAAAAGAATATGAATTCCTTTATTTTCAGATATGTAAAACTCTGAAAAGATACGGGATTTCTATTCCTTTTTCCCTTGCAAATGTCTAATAATATAAAGAATTTGTATATTTTTTATTTTCGTTAATAAATAAATTAATATTTTTCCTGAAATTTTAAAACTTAATGTTTATGAAGAAGTTATATGTTTTTATTTATGTTAAACTGGTAATAGCAGCTTGTATAAATAATTTATACAGTCAATTACCGAACGGGAGCACCGGCCCCGATTTTACTGCTACCGATATTAATGGTAATACTTATCATCTTTATGATTATCTGAATGATGGTAAACCGGTTATTATGGATATTTTTGCTACATGGTGCAGTCCTTGCTGGAACTATCACAATTCGCATGCTTTAAGAGATTTATATAATCAATATGGTCCTCCGGGCACAAATGAATTGATGGTATTTTTTATCGAAGGCGATGCTACCACTACTCTCGCCGATTTGCAGGGAACAGGCACCAATACGCAAGGAGATTGGGTAACAGGGACACCTTACCCTATAATTGATAATGCTACAATTGCCGATTTATATCAAATAACTTATTTTCCTACAGTATATTTAATATGTCCGAATAGAATAACCAATGAAATTGGTGCTGTTTCAGCTTCCGAGCTTTATTCCGGGGCTTCGGGTTGTCCGCCATTAACATTTGATGCTGAATTTATATCTAGTAAAAAGAAGCTGGTAGTTAACGAAACAATCCAGATTACTAATACAACTATATTAAATACGACTCAATGGACATGGACATTTCAGGGAGTAAATCCATCATCATCAACGTTAGAAAATCCAAGTGTTACTTATACTACGCCCGGGACTTATGATGTCAGTCTGACTGTTTCCGATGGCACACAAAGTGATACTGAGACTAAAACCGGATATATTACAGTTTTGACAATGTCGGCAGGGTTTTCATTAAATTTTGAGAGTTGCGTTGATTTTTCATACGACTTTGAGCCATGGACTGTTAATGACCAGGATGGAGAGACTCAATACGGTTCAAATGATTATGATTTTGCCAATGAAGGCGGAACCGGCGCTTTTATGGCTTTTAATCCTTCACAAACCATTCCCTCTGCCTCTGGTGATGCCGCATTACAACCACATGGCGGGCAAAGATTTGGCGCCTGTTTCAGTGAGCTAACCGACTACTTGCCTAACCACGACTGGATTATATCACCGCGACTGGAGCTTGGTACCAACACTTCATTAAGCTTTTGGGTAAAAACTTATAAAAATACATGGGGTCTTGAACGATATAAAGTTGGTATTTCCACCACAAATAACGACCCTGCAAGCTTTACATTCATTTCCACCGGAAGCTATATTGAAGCACCAATTACATGGACACAGGCAAACTATGACCTTTCCGCTTATGATAATCAACCTGTTTATATTGCTATTCAATGCGTTTCAAGCGATGCATTCATTTTTATGGTTGATGATATTCAGATAAGCTCAACTTTAGTAGATATAGATGAATTAGCTGGAAAAACCGATATAAGAATATTTCCAAATCCCGCTGCCGATTATGTGAGCATTTCAGGCGCTGAGAAATCATTTATATCTATATATGATATCCTTGGGAATGAAATTATTAAGACCAATATAGTTAGTTCGTATGAGCCGCTTGATATTAAAGATGTTGCTGACGGAACTTATATTGTTTGTATTAATACAGGCAAGCAAATAATTTATGCTCTATTAATTATTGAGCATTGATTATTTTTTGTTTGCAGCCTTGTGCTGCGCTATGAATTATTCAGGTTTATAAGCGACACAGAATTCGGGACTTTTTTATTAGATGAAAATCATTACTTTTGTAAAAAATATTAAGACATGCGAATATTTAATACTACCGGACATTGCCGCCCTGAATGGCATTATATGGTTGAACCTTTACGGGGTTTAAAAGAGGAAATATATTCTCTTATCCAAAACAAACAGTATTTCTTAATTCATGCACCACGTCAATCAGGGAAGACAACCTTGCTTCATTCTTTAGCAAAAAATATTAACGATGAAGGTAACTATATTGCCGTAACATTTACAGTCGAAGAAGCCGGCGTACCGGGTATATCTGAAAAATCAGCTAATCAGAAAATGCTCAAAGCATTATATGATGCTTCGACGCTTGTTTTATCAAAAGAATATTTACCACCTGAACCGGAAGCATTTAAAAATAAATCATTGAAAGATTATTTGGTCGAATGGTCGGGCAGTATGCCAAAAAAAATAGTTTTACTTGTTGATGAAATTGATTCGCTTATTGATAAAATTTTGATATCCGTATTACGACAATTGCGAAGCGGATTTACTCTCAGACCTGATAAATTTCCTGTTTCTGTTGCATTAGTCGGTTTACGTGATATCCGGGATTACAAGCAAAAAATCAGGAAGCCGGAATTGTCATTAGGTTCCGGTTCGCCGTTCAATATCAAAGCTGAATCTTTTATGTTGAAAAATTTCACACAGCAACATATTACCGATTTGCTAGGGCAGTATATAAGTGAAACAAAACAAGATTTTCCTGATGAAGCTATTTACAAAATATACGATTATACCGGCGGACAACCCTGGCTTGTCAATGCTATGGCACACGAAATTACAGCTCGTATTCTGAAGCATGATTATTCCTTACCGGTGACTCCTGAAATTGTTGACATCGCAAAAGAAAACCTCATTCAACGAAGGGATACACATCTCGATAGCTTGCTCGATAAGTTACAGGAAGAAAGGGTAAAACCGATTGTTAAAGCTATAATTAACGGTGAAGAGCTTATCTATGACAACTTTAATAATGATTTACAGTATTGTCTGGATTTGGGTATAATATTAAGAACTCAAAACGGAATAACGTTTTCAAATAAGATTTATGCGGAAATTATACCAAGGACTTTAAATTATGACGTGCAGGAAAGCATAGCCGCAAAGATGGAATTATGTTGGTTTATACGGGGCGACGGCAGTTTGGATATGGATACTTTACTGAAAGAATACCAGAAATTTTATCGTCGTCATTCTGAACATTGGATAAATATGATGAATTACCGTGAAGCCGGGCACCAATTAATGCTCATGGCATTTCTGCAAAGGGTCATAAACGCAGGAGGAAGGATTGAACGCGAAATGGCACTAGGTCGCGGTAGAACCGACCTGACAATATATTACGGAAATGATATTTTTGTATTGGAACTTAAAATAAAATATGATAAATGGGTTTATGAAGAAGGGTTAGACCAGATCAGCCGTTATTTAGATACTCTTGGAATAAATAGAGGCTATTTAATTCTGTTTGAACTTAAACCATCATCCGAAGTTTCATGGGAGCAGAGAATAAAATGGGAAGAGGTAGCCCAAAATGAGAAAACGATTATTGTAGTTGAAATGTAAAAAAGTATTATCTTTGCTAAATAATAATTCTAAACATGGAAGCTATGGATTCTGCACAGCTTTATACGTATGCTGATTATCTGAAATGGGATGATGGAAAATACTATGAGCTGATAAATGGCCGTGTATATGAAATGAGCCCTGCTCCATCTACTTTTCATCAACGCGTTTCAAGAACTATATTCGGAAGAATATATAATTTTATAGGAAAAAAAAATAAATGTGAAGTTTTTTATGCTCCTTTTGATGTCCGCCTGCCAAAAAAAGGAACTGATGATAAAGATATTTATACTGTCGTACAACCGGATATTGTTGTAGTATGCGATCCCAAAAAAATTGATGATAAAGGATGTCTTGGCGCACCTGATTTAATTGTTGAAGTCTTATCCCCTTCTACAAAACAGAAAGATATTCATGAAAAATTTTTATTATATCAGGAGGCGGGTGTTAAAGAATATTGGATTGTTCAGCCTGAGGAAGAATTATTACATATTTACAAATTAGATAAGGAAGGTAAATACCAATCTGGAAAAATATATTCTTATACAGATAAAGTGAAAGTTAGTATTTTTAAAGATTTGGAAATAGATTTAAGCGAAGTATTTATTCGTAGAGGGTCTATATGAAAACGAGTGGGTAATCAAAAGTTCGGCGTGGCTCACCATAGGATTATAGCCACAAAAATAATTATTATTCTTAACTTTTTATGCTTATAGTCATAAAAATATAAAAAATTGTAGCATCCTCCCTCAATCTCTCCAAATTTATTTTTCTGATTTTATTTGTATGTTTAAAACTTTTTATATCTTTGTAATTATTTTAAGATATATATAAAATGAAAATAGAAACATACATCCCGAAAAATATGATTCCCCGTGAATCGTACTTGCAAAAAGCAATTCCTCTGCTTGGAAAAGATATAATTAAAATTTTTTCGGGGCAGCGAAGGGTAGGTAAAAGCTATCTATTGTTTCTTAAGTGGTAACAAAGGATGCCGTTTCGTTTGATAATTCGGAGGGAATTATCCATTTACGGTTGATAGACTTTCTTTCTAAAAAAATTTGACCGAATAAAAATATTTTCATTTAACCTGTATTATTCACAAATTTGGGTTAAAGCCCTATATCTGTGGTGAGCAGTTCGACGTTAAACCTCTACAAGGTATGCATTGTAATTTGGCATTATGCTTTTACAAAATCTTATGCCCTACGGGCAATATACCGCGTAGCGGTTCAGGTCTTGTAAAAGCAAATGCGAACCTGGAGATTCGATACATCGTAGATGTTTAACAAAAACCAATCAGCACAGCAATCCGTTATAATCAGCATTTTTCGTTAAAGATTAACTCTCTGTTATAGCCCCGCACATGCGGGGTTGGAGTTGATCAGAAGTCTTTAACAACCAACTTTACCGTCAAAAATTCATGCTCCCCGATAGTAACCTTCGTATAATAAATACCTGCACGTAAATCAATTTCGATAAATTCGGTAGTTTCCGGACTGAAAAGAGCGAATGAATCTGATAAAACGCTTCTGCCATAAAGATCGTAGAATGTAACATCGGCTTTTCCCGGATTTCTGATACCTTTGATGTTGATATAAATAAACTGGCTATTAGCAGGATTAGGATAGATAACAAGCGAATAATCGGGATTTGAATTATCTATAGCAACCAGGTTGGAATAATAAGTTTTTCCGTTAAAATCAACCTGAACAAGCTGATAATATGAAACCCCGAAGTAAGGTTCATTATCTGTTGCCGAATAGTGTAAAACATTGTTGCTATTATCTCCGCCAGGAATTCTTGCTACTTCTTCAAAAGATGCTCCATCGAGGGTTTTTTGGACTATAAAATAGTCGTTGTTTTTTTCCGAGGCGGTTGTCCATTCAAGTTGAACATGGCCGTGGTCCAATTCAGCGGTAAAAGAAAGTAGTTCGACGGGCAGTGGATTAGTGCCTCCTGTTTTATTAGCAAGTGCAAACCTGCTGAACGAAGTAAATGAAGCATCAATATAACCTTCAAAGTAAGAACCGCCACAGGCAGCTGTACCACCTGTTATGCCGCTTAAATCAGTCCAGACATCAGGGCAATTGGTTTTTGCTACTGCTAAATTTGCAAGGTCGGTTACACCATCATTTTTACCCGAACATCCGAAATACATTCTTATTGATGCCGCATCAAGCCCTGTTGCCGGCGATTGTGATATATTATAATATCGTGTTTGCGAAACTTTATCTATCGTGCCGGGAAGAGTAGAACAACCTCCTGTCGTAGCATTCTGATTAAACAACTCTGCTGTATAAGTGGTTGATGTTACTACATTCTGGTCAATGGTCAGCTCCATTCTGCGGTACGAATTACCTTTTCCGACAGGATATATTTTTGTAACAGACGTGGCGATATTTACAGTATGATTCATTGGACCTTTGATAAAGCTGCTGTCCTGCGGCGCTCCGCCTAATGTTACTGATGCAGAAGCATCAAGCGTTAAAATATTGGTTGCAGTGGTTGTTATATGCCCATCGGTAAGCGTGAGAATACCGCTTACGGTTTCAGGCGCAGAAAAGGTAACAGCATAACCCGGATATGAATTATTTACCGTGAGATTGTTGAATGTAGTGGATATTGTTCCTCCAATTGTTTGCTGAACATTATTGCCATTAAGCGTTACTGTTCCGCTGTTGTGCGTGAAGGATGAGTTGTTAGTCCAGTTGCCCGCCACATTCATATTCGCTGCTGGAGCTGTGAGTACTCCGCCCGAAATAGTTACATTATTAAAACTATATGTTGAAGTTCCTCCAAGTGTGAGAGAGCTGTTGAACTGCACAGTTCCGCTGTTGTGTACAAATGTTCCGCTGTTGGTCCAGTTGCCCGTACCTTTCACAATTGTGCCTCCCGGAGCTGTAAATGTCCCTGCTGTGTGATTGATAGTGTTATTTATATTGAATGTGGTAAGTGTTGAAGCATTGAAGTCGCCATTGCTCTGGGTATATGCATTAAAGGTCAGTGTTGCCAGACTGGCGCCTGTGGTTTGCATAACTGAGACGTCGCTTTTGGAAACATTATAAAATGTCTGCGAAGCGGCAGTGCCGCCAATTAACTGCGATACTGTTCCATTAAATGTTACAGTGTTGGTTCCTGGGGTGAAAGTGCCTCCGTCATTTGTCCAGTTGCCGCCAACATTGGTGGCTGCGCCCGCAGTAAAGGTGCCAGCTGTTAACAATACATTAGCGGTAACAATGAAAGTAGCCGGTGCGGTATAGTTGCCGGAAGTATTGGTGTAAGTCTGCGAATTGAGCGTAGTTGTGCTTCCCCCGACAGTTAATGCAGTGCCTGCTGTCTTTGCAACTGTAAAATTGTAGAATGTTTGAGTAACCTGTGTACCGTTGATTTGCTGCGCTCCACTGCCGTCAAAAGTTACGGTGCCAGTACCTGGTGTAAATATGCCTGTGTTGGTCCATGTCCAGTTGCCACCTACGTAAATATTTGCACCTGCAGTAAATGTCTGACTTGCTGCTAGCGAATAATTACCATTGATGTCAAGCGTTGCAGGTGCAGTGAAATTACCTGTGGTTTGGGTTAGGTTATTTACAGTAACCGTAGCAATGCTTCCGCCTGTATTCAAAAGTGTTGCTGCTGTCTTGGATAAAGTTACATTATAGAAAGTTTCAGAAGCGGCAGTGCCGGTGATTTGCTGTGCTCCGGTGCCGGTGAAAAATACGGTTCCTGTGCCGGGTGTAAATGTTCCGCCATTATTGGTCCAGTCGCTTGAAACATTTATTGTAGCTGCTGTTCCCGCAGCAAACGTATTGCTGTTGAGAGTTACATTGGTTGCATTGAATGTAGTGGTGCTTCCTCCAACATCCAGCGTAGTGCTTCCTGTTTTTGTAACTGTAAAATTGTAAAATGTCTGTGTGGCTGCCGTTCCGTTTATTTGCTGTGCTGCGCTTCCGTTAAAGACAACCGTATTGGCGCCTGGAGTGAATGTACCGCCATTGTTGGTCCAGTTGCCTTTTGAGTTAATCGTTGTGCCGGCAGTTAGCGTCTGTCCCGAAGCGAGTGTCATATTCCCATTTATATTTAATGTAAGCGGAGCGGTAAGAGTTCCCGTTGTAATAGTGAGATTATTGGTGGTTACCGTGACAATGCCTCCGCCCGTATTCACTGTATTTCCTGCTGCTGATTTTGAAACAGTAACATTATAGAAAGTGTCTGCAGCAGCAGTTCCTTGTATTGTTTGAGGAGTTGTAGCGCTGGTAAAATTTACTGTTCCTGTTCCTTCGTTGAATATAGAACCGATATTTTTATTCCAGTTGCCATTGATGTTGATAGTAGTTCCGGCAGTGAACGTACCACCATTGTTCAGCGTTAATGCAGATGTTGCTGTAGAGTTGATGTTCAATGTAGCCGGAGCAGTAAAGGTACCGCCCGAAACTGTCAGGTTGTTGGTGGTTACAGTTGTAAGCCCACCGCTGGTGGACAAGGTGTTTCCGCTTCCTTTGGATACCGTTACATTCGGAAACGTAACTGTGCTTGCAGAGATAACCTGAGAGTTAGTAGCACCATCAAAAGTTACAAGATCGCCGGTGGCTGCAGTAAAAGTTCCGTTTTGCGTCCAGTTTCCTCCTGCAAAAATAGAAGGAATGAGTGAATTGCTAAATGTGGTATTCGCTCTGATAGAAATATCGCCATTAACATCAACAGTTGTACCGACCCCGCTTCCGTTCACAACGACAGCGGTATTTGTGCCATTTCCTATCTGCAGATTTCCTTGTACAGTTGTGGTAACTGCGAGAAATGTATGGATAATGCCGTTGGTAGTTGGCTCAACATACAGGTGACCATAAGTCTGCGCCGAAATGTTCTGTGCATCGGTTTGGTAATATTGCGTGGTGCTGGTGCTTCCAAATGTATAAGTGCCAAAGCCTGTGGGGAAAACGGTAGTTCCGTTCATTCTGAAAGTTGCGCCACTGACCACTTCAAATGTTTTCGTTCCATTTCCGGTAATACTGCCGGCAGCACCGCCATTGATAGTGCCTGTTCCATTATCAAGTGTAACTGCGCCAGCCACGCTCACCACTCCGTTTCCACCGCTCATATCAAGCACTGCCATGGCGTTAGAACCAGCGTCACAACGGAATTTCAGACCCGTGCCTATATTCAAAGAATCCCCGTAGTTGCTGACCACCCGCGCCACACGGGTTGCAGTAGCATCATTACTGCCTATGGTTAAACTACTATTGATTTTGACTTTACCCCCGTTATTAATGTTCCATGAATGGGTCTGACCGTCGGCATTGGGCTGATTCACTGTTGCTGAAATTTGAATGGTAAGTGTTGTTCCGGCATTATGAGTAAGCGAATTTGAAATGAGATCGAGTGTGGTGTATCTGTAAAACACCAATTGATTGATAATTGCCGATGCCGGATTAAAGGTAACATCTACTCCTCCACCTAGAACATTAGGATTGCCGATATAAACAATCTGGTCGTTTGTACTGGGAACCGCTTGCCTGCCGTAGTCGCAACTGCCGTCTCCTGTAGCATTAGCATAAAGAGTTAATATGCTGTTATCAGTAATAGAAAACACAGTTCCTATTATTGTTCCTGGAGTTGTCTGACACATTAAAACATCATTGACAGCAAGCTCAGATGTAAATTTTGTACCTGTTCCGGTAACAGTGGTACTGCTGCTTGAATAAGTTATACTTCCTGTGCGGTATTGTATCCAGGTGGCTTTATCGTTCCACAAGCAGTTACCTCCGCAATCAGCGCTTGTCCTTCTGGTATAAATGTCACTGGTAATGATGCTGATTCCAAGTGCTGTTTCGCGGTATTGGCCAGTCGTGTATGCGGCCAAAGGTTCGCCTGTAACCACTGTGTTTGTAGCGTTTCTTGTAGTTACATTAATACTGCTCCAGCTAAAGCTGTCAAATCTTTTACCGTTGAAATCGGCAACTGTCGGGTCAACACCGGCATCAAGGTCGCCGGGGACGAAATTATAAGTAGCGTTAAATGTGGTGAATGTAACACTTGAGTTGATAAGGGTCCAGTAGCGGTTCAAACTTTCTGTGGGAATGATGTTGGACGAAGCAATCTCGGGATGGTCGCCATCTGTGGTTTTTACTATAAAATTGCCTGCCGCTGTTACACTAGCAAATGTCATGTTTACCGGAGCATAAACAGAATTCCCTCCTACTTCAAAATCGGGGGTAACAGGACTGCCAAGTGCAACATTTTTCTGTAAATATCCCTGCACCCAGCCGGTTGTTGCTGAAGCCCCTGAAACACTTCCGCCTGCTGAAATAATAGCATAATTACCACCCGTAACAATTTTACCGAGAGTAAAAGTCAGGATCCCGCCTATTGTGGTATTGTTGTTTAAAGTTACTGTTTGGGATACTGCTCCTTTGTCTAATGTGAAATTATTGAAAGTGGTTGCACCGGTAATGGTTTGTGCAGCAGTTCCCGTAAATACTACAGTTCCGGTGCTGCCGGTGAATATATCAGAATTTATCCAGTTTCCATAAAGCGTTATATTATTTGCTCCGTTGGCGCTCAATGTACCTGCCGAAATGGTAATGTTCCCATTGACCTGTGTGGCTCCGGTAAGGTTAGCGGTTCCTGCCGATTTGCTTATTTCCAGATGATGATAAATAGTCGCCTTTACATCTTGTGCCGCCTGTGCCAGAACATAGTAAACAGTATTGGGATTGACCGTTGCTGTAAGAGTGGTAATAGAAGCATTTCCACCAATATAGAGGATCCCATTGGTTGCTTGTGTTAAACTGCCCGCACCGGCCAGAGAGTAGCCCGCGGTGCTCAAAGTGCATCCGGATGCAACAGTGTAATTGTTTGTATAGGATCCAGAAATAGTAACATCGCTGATGCTCAAAGAGGATGAACCGCTAATGGTCTTTGTCGCTCCTGATAAGGTATATAGCCCTGTACCCGATGTAAATGTTGTTCCATCATGCTGAATATTTCCGGTGATGGTGACAGGTGAATTAATCGTATTGCTCCATACACCGCCTGCGTTTACAGTTACATTGTTAAAAGATTTTGTGCCTGTGGTAGCAGTAGTAAAGTTGAGCGTGCCGGTGATGCTCGTAGAACCGCTTACCGTTAAGTTAACAACACCTATATGAGCCGCTATTCCACCGCTGACAACAGTAAAATTGTTGTTCACGATAGTGAGAACAGTATTGCTAAATGTAGCCGTTGCTCCACCGGTTGTGGCTACCTGCAGGTTGCAGTATGTTGCACCGCGTATGGTCTGTGCAGCAGAGCCGTTGTAGTTCACCAAATTGCAATTTGCCGACGGGTCAAAAGTCGTAACAGCTATGGCCGGAGGGTCGGGTACGCTTACATTCAGCGTAGAGCCGGCAGCATTGGTATAAGTTCCTGCTCCATCAAAAGTAGTGGTAACATTGCAGGTGCTATTATTGGTAAGCGAGCCGGTAACGGTAAGATTTGGAACCGTGAGCGTTGTATTGTTATTATATGTACCGCTAACTGTAACGATGCCTGTGCCGAAAGTGAAACCGCTGGTTCCGCTAATGGTTTTTGTTGCAACAGGAGGTCCCGCACCGCTAAGGTTATAGGTGGCAGCGTCCGATGTGAATGTGCCGTCATTCTGTAAACTGCCGGTTATTACAAAAGCAGAAGCCACGCTGCTGTTGAAAGTTCCTCCTGTGTTAATCGTAAAATCATTGAATGTCTTTGTTCCTAATTCACTGGAAATATTGAGCGTTCCGCTAATAGTTGTTGCACCACTGATAGTGAATACAACTTCTCCAGCTCCAATGGTTGCCGTGCCGCTTGGCACTGTAAATGTACCTCCTATATTGTAAGTAGGTATTGTGCCTGCGGTAGAAGTGATTGTGCCTCCATACATAATCAGATTGGCGGTTATCGTATAAAGATCAGCGATACCTCCTTGCGTTGTAAGCGTGCCACCAGGGTTTACCACCATATAAGTGAAGGTATTTGTTCCGGCATTATCATTATCTTCTAGTGTACCACTCACCGTAGTAGTGTCATTTACAGTAATACTATTTCCTTGAATCCAAAGACGTCCTGTGATAATGTTCAAGCTGTTAGTCACCGTAGTGGCGCCAATAAGTGAAACTGTTGCCGCACCTGAAGTAACTTCTAAGTTATAGTAGGTGGTTACAGGTACTTTGACATTTTGTGCTGCCGTTGGGTTATAATTCACGGTGTTGCCGCTGGCCGATGCTTCAAGCACTCCGGTAGAGAGCAAGGAGCTACCGATATTCAGCCGCGAACCCGCTGCATTGACCCATTTTGATGTAGTTGCGCTGCTTCCAGTAATATTGCAATTGATGCTCACAGTGCCGTTGTTAGTAACGGTTACATTTGCCCCGATGGTAGAGATTCTTACGTTAGTAATGAGCAGGTTTGCAGAAGAAGGGATGGTTTTTGCTTCTGAAATACTTATACTCTTAGTTCCACAAGCAGCGGTAGCCGTTATAGAGCCGGTACCTCCCAAAGTTGAACCAACACCGGATAAAGTCAGAGTTCGGGCAGTGGCTCCCGACATTCTTAATTCACCATCCGCGACAAGATTTCCTGAAATAGTCATGATGAGATCACCTATATCCAAAATGCCTCCTACATCTATAGTTACATTTCTAATATTTTGAGTGGCAAGAGTCCGGGTTATAACATCCCCGTTTAAAATTCTGATACTGCTTGTTGCGGAAGGCACACAGAGGCAGGTCCATGATGCGGCATCTCCCCAGTTGCCACCTCCCGTTCCGTTAGAAGTATAAGCCGAAACAATGGTAACCGGTAAATTTACAGGAGCATCATTAGGGCATCCGCCTGTGGGTGTTGCAACCACATTCACATTGCCGGCGCCAGATGCACCCCAGTTTACGGTAATGGCATTGGTTCCCTGCCCGCTTGCAACCGAGCCGCCTGTGATGGTCCAGGTGTAAGTGTAACCGGCAGTATTTGTAACCGAATAGGGCTCGCCATCGGTATATTCAGTAACATTATTGCTGCCGGTGATAGAAGAGGTCGGAACAGGATGTATAGTAACCGCAAAGTCGCCTGGGTCGCTATTGGAGCAGCCATTGTTTTCCACTACGCGTACTGTTGCACTGCCTCCTGTGGCACCCCAGTCAACGGTGATATTCTGAACACCAACACCGGAAGATGGTGCATCTATTGTACCATTACCGGTAGGAATTGTCCATGTAAAAGTGCTGCTTGCGGTGCCTGTGCAGGAGTATGCGACATCAAGTTGATTAGTGCAAACACTTGCTGTACCGCTGATAGTGGGTGCAGAAGGCGGTGTACAATTGTAACGGCTGATAAAAGCGTAATCGCCTGTAATTCCGCTAATCAGGTTGCGCGAAACCACATTGCCTGTTACGCCATTAGGGCAGCCGGGAACATCATTAATGCAAGTGGAGGCGCCCGCCTGCCAGACGCCAGAAACGCGTTTGAGTACACGTGTAAAATGTATAGGACCATTTTCTATTGGGAAAGCGGTGAAACCGTTTCCGTCTAAATTAACATTGAAGTCGGTGCATACAGCCGCATCGGCACCAGGTACGCTCAATTGCCAGTAACCATCGTTATAAGTATTGTAATAAAGATCAACAACATCCGTAAACGGGTTTGGCGATAAGGCGCCCGGTGTACTGCTAATGTGTTCAATAATAAGGAATCCGTTGGTAAGTCCTGCAGCGGCATTAAACACTGCGGGGCGATAATTAGTAGCGGTTCCTACGGGGAAAGTGAAATCAGTCGCTGTGGCATTTACCCATCGCCCGCTTTTGCCAATAATTTGCCCTGCAGTGCGGGTAAGCGTTCCTGCACCGGATGCCAGTGAACTACCCAAAGTAATAGTGTTACCCTGTGTATTGATATTGCCGCCAGACATGGTAAGGTCAAAGCCATTAGTATTGCCCTCGTCATTGATATTTACATTATTATTCAACAAGAGTGTTCCTCCTCCTTTTGACACAGTTAACCGGTAAAATAATTCTCCGGACGAATTGGTAATTGACTGGTCGCTGCCGCCATCAAAGGTTACACGCTGTTGCCATCGGGCAGTGGTCGGATTAAAACTTCCGCTATTGGTCCAGTTTCCCCTGATTGTAATATTTATATCATTTGCACCGGGGTTAAGAGTTCCACCATTAATAGTGAGATTGCCGTTAATAATTAAAGATGCGAGCATGGTTTTGGTAGAACTTCCTGAAATAGTGAGGTGGTGATAAGTGCTGGCTGAAGGGGTGGTGATATTTCTATTTCCGGTTGCATTATAAACTACAGTATTGCCTGCAGCAGAAGCGTTAAATGTCACCTGAGCTGTATTAATTACATTATTAATTTCTAAATAAGAATTAGCGCCTTGTGTCCATGTTGGGTTTGCACCTACTCCATCTCTAACAATAGTGAGGTTAGGGGTAGTGGTGATAGTTCCATTATTAGTAACCACATTAGCGCCGAATCTTATCCGAAAACGGTTAATGTTGGTTACAGTAATGTTTGCTGTAGCTAGTATTGCACAATTTGCATAAAAGATAAAGCGCATATTTGTTCCGGTTATTTGACCTGTGCCATCAAGAGAAGCACCATACATTCGGGTGTCTATATTAGTCCCTGAAGTGTTATTTAAAGTGCCGTTAATAATCAGATTTCCATTAATGGTAAATACCAGGTTGTTTGCATTCAGAGTGGCTGTAGCGTTAATAGTAAGAGCGTTAATAGTGAATGCGATGCCTAGCGGCAGGGTAACGGTATGACCGGCAGCAATGACAGCGTCATCAGTATTTGCAGGCCAATCTGTTCCCTGTACTCCTGGTGAGGCGTTTCCCCATGTAGCACCATCATTCCAGTTACCGTTTTGTATAGAAGTAAAGGTTAGAGCAAAAGAGCTATTTGCAAGCAACAAAAGCGCCGCAAACAGGGCGGTTATTTTGAATTTTGGCTGATATGTGTGTTTAAAATTCATTTATTTAAGTTTTAATGTTGGTAGATATGGCGATTCGGGACGTACCGAGATTGTTTTGTGCAAGGGATCTAAAATCAGGTCCAGAGTTTCCAACACAATCTGACCAATCAGAGGTTCGCAACCCGGAGGACCAACAATGCAGTCGTTACTCATAGTTCGCTCGCAAACAGTAAGAGAAAAGTAGCCGGCTATATTCATAGTTCGTTTTGTATCATCTGCCAATACGACTATTCTTTTGTCAATATTGAACAGCCCTAATTTTTCTATTACTTCTTCAGGGAGCAAAGTCATAACTGCTCCAGTGTCAACCAATGCGTTAATCGTTAGACTGCGAATGTCTTTTTGCTTAATTTTCTTTTGTCTTAAGAGGAACAAGTCCTCTTGGTTTTTCAACAAAATATTGGCTCTTATTTCTCCCATGCTTATTGTGTTTTAACGGTTAAAAATTCAACAAATTCTTTAGGATAATTGCTCATGTCCACGTCTTCTTTTTCAGGGAAAAGGGCGATTCCCCAATTTTGCATAGTGATTGCACCAATAAGTACTTCAACAGGTTTTCCATCATCGTCTTCCCCAATGCTGTCAAGAACAAGTACATTAGCACGGATTTCACATCCCTTTATTTTGCATACTAAACGGCAATCTTCATTTACATAATGAACTTTTCCGCCAAGCGCAACCGGATTTGGCGTGTCTAATTGAAATCTTGGAAGATTAGCCGCCACTTCTTTTGTAACATAAGTGTTTCGTGCTCCGCTGTCAAATAAAGCCCAGTGTTTATTGTCGCCTACTTCAATATATTGTCTGACTCTGCCCATAATTTTATATTTTATTTAATAATTTAATAAAATGACTGAAAAATGTGATAAAAGCACCGCAAACAGGGCGGGGGTTTTGGGTTTAAGTATGTATTTAAATATTGTGTTCATGTTTTAAATCATAAATCGTCATTGTTTAACAGTTATTTTTTCTGCGTTGGTCTCGTATTTCTTCAATGAGCATTTTAGTCGCTTCGGCATAAATTTTTATAGCTTCGTCTTTATGATTCAGTCCTTCAAATTTTGCGTCAAAGGATGTCTTCATTCCATCAAACTTAGCATCAAAAGATGCTTGTAAGCCGTCAACCTTTTACTTCTTTCATTTCTATTCTCACTTCTTTCATTTCACTTCTCACCTCTTTCACATCGCTTTTCAGCTCTTTAAGTTCCGGTAGCAACAGGTCTTTTACATAACCAGGGACTTTTTCAATAATCTTTTGTTTCATAGTAAAAAGTTTTTAACAGTATAACATTTTTTTTAACTTTTTAACATTAATATCTGAAATGTTTGATAAAATCACTACAAACAGTGCAGGTATTTTGAGATAGATAATATGTTTATTAATAAAATTCATTTTTTAGCTTCATTAATCAGTTCTTCAAGGGCTTCAAACCATCCTTTAATGATATTTGCTTTTAAAACTCCTCCATAATAACCATCTATATGGAACCCATAATAAGCCGCATTGAAACTATTTAGCACTTTTTTGTTTTGTTTTGTGAGGAGTTCTCTGTAATTATCGGCATGTCTGCGCCCTTTTTTTTCCGGAACTTTTTTGCCGTATTTTGCCAGAAAAGCATCCGTTGCCAGCAATGCGGCAAGATAGGCGGTGCCGCAGGCGCTTTTCACATATTTTTCATCTTTGTAATAGCCATCTTCCCTGCCTGCTTTTTTCAGGGTATCCTGCGCATTTTGCAGATAGCGTTCCGATTGTTGTATGAGTTCTGTGTATTCCATAATTGTTACACAATTGTTGTTATATCAGGGTCGCGCATATCGCGGCCTACTTTAATTTTTGTATGTCCATTTTCATTAACAATTGAAATATCCCATCCCTGCATTGTTTTGGCACCAATAATCATTTCTAATGACAGTTGTTCAGAAATCAAGACTATATCATCAAATCGGCGGTTGTCAATTTCCATTATAAGCGAAACTTCACCAATAATTTGAAACTTTTTATCTATTGCTGCTGTGCCAAATTCACAAGGTTCGTCGTAATAATTAGCAAATCGGGTTTCGGGAAGTGAGTCCTTCCGGATAATATTGTAAAATGAACCGCTGTCAAAAAGCGCTTCTAATGTTCTGCTTTTTTTATCTTTTGTTGCGATTGTAATTTTTTGTACTGGTTTCATATATTTAATATTTTAATTAAAAAACAAATTCTATTTTCAGACTTAGTAATTTAATTGTAAATTCGCCGGTTCCTTTGTAAAACTCAATAAATTTTCCATTTTCATTTTTGAAACCGATAGCTTCGCCGTCCATCGGGTCAACGAGCCAGTATTCTTTCACGCCGTATTTTTCATAAATTTTCTTCTTAGTTTTAGTGTCGTGATAACTGTTGGATAGCGAGAGGATTTCAATGACAAGGTCTGGAGCGCCATAGATGCCGTCTTCCTTGATTATATCTAATCTTTCTTTTGAAACAAAGAGGATATCGGGTTCAAAGGCGTTTTCTTCGTCAAAGTAAACATCTATTGGCGCGTAAAATGTTTCGCCTAAATAGTTTTCTTCTACATAAGCATCAATCTTTTTAAAAATTCTTTTACTGATGCGCTGGTGTTTTGTTGATGGTGATGGTGACATTATTATTTCTCCGTTTATTAATTGACAATATTTTCCTTCTTCAATTTTTTTGAAGTCGTCAATGGTTTGTGTTTTTTCAAGAGTTAGCATATTGTATTAGTTTGTAAGTAAATCTGATATTTTTTACGTATTTTTATTTTTTATTGCTTAGACAATTACATTTGCTTTTATATGTTTCTACGAATAAATAAAATTTTTGTTACAAAATGTTAAAAAAATATGGAAATTTTATTAATAAATATTTTTATGCTATAGCTATATATTTTTAAGTGTCTCATCTTCAGACAAATGATTATTTGAGATAACATTTTTATAATGCAAATATAAACTATTATTAAAGCATTGTCAATTGTTGAAAATACGTATTTTATATTAGTGTTTTTTCGTATTTTTTTATAAGACAAGAGCAAGAACTCAAAATTTTACCACAGAGTTATTTCGTTGAAAAAAATTTTTTTTAACGAAATAACTCTGCGGTTAAACAAAAATGGCTTTTTAGAGGGGACTCTATTTTTATTTTGTAATTAATAATTTGAAAGTATCAGTTTTACCAGAACCGGTATAGCTAATCCTACATAAATACTCACCATTGCTTAAATTTGACAGGTTAAGTGTTTTAGTTTGGTTATTTAACTGATATGTCGAAGCTAATTTACCTGTAATATCAATAATATCCATTTTAGCTTCGCTTGCAATGCTAATATTTAATGTATTTCCTGATGGATTTGGATATATAAAGATATCAGATTTGACAGGAACGGTATTTTCACTGATATGCATTTCAAGGGTTTCGCTTGTTATTACAAAAGATCCTGATGGTGCTGACATGCTGCGGGTTGTAAAATATGAGCCGGAATCGGTAGGTGTTGCCGGCAGTGAATCCTGAACATCCCAGGTGCTGTCGGAATAATGGCTGATATAGCACTGACTGGTGTCAAATCCATTTACTTCATCTTCAGGAAACCATTCGAGCATTATGTTTGCTAACGGAGCGATTGCATCGGTGCTGAAATCCCATGTCAAATCAACTACTGCAAGAGAGTCAGACAGTAAAGCGCCTGAATAGCCATCCTGAAATACGCCATCAAATACTCTTAAACCAAAATCTCCCAAGCCCGAACCATTTTCAAGTGTCAATGCACCGGGAGCATAAGATGCAAGTGTTCCGACAGGAAAAACAAATTCCTCGCCTAAACTCTGAATATTCCGTATAAGACTTCCTGTATCGCTTGTGATGATATAGCTGCCTTGCCAGAATCCTGCCACTTCTGTATGGCTGTCGAGGAATAAATCATAAACATTAAGATTAATATATCCGTTTGCCAATGTCAACAGACTATCAATAGCCAGATTACTTCCGAGTGTGAGCATCCCGTTTTCACGAGCAAGGGAAAATATTCCCAAAGTATCATACCCTGCCGCAAAGCTAAATGTATCAAGCAAGCCGGTATTTGCAATGAGCAGATTTAACTGTTCAGAGCCAACGAATTTTCCCAATGCCGTTGTGATAAAATCGCCGTTCAAAATAATATTAACTGTATCGAGCAAAGTTTTAACCGGTCCCGTAGTAGCAATTCCTACCATTCCATTCAGCTCGGCAGTACCCTTGACCGTTACCGTTTTTGAACTCGGGGCGGCTTTTCCATATTGACCAGTATTAACAACGAATAACATTCCGCTATTAATAAGCAAATTATTATTGATAGTTAAGTTTGAAATCAGTCCGACTTTTCCGGTTGGAAGATTTTGTTTTAATCCGGAGCTTTCACGGTTAATGATAAGATTATTAATAGTATCGCGTCCGGGTTTGAAGCTAAACACTCCACCGCTATCTAATCCTTGAATAAGAATTGTGGATAAAGGATTACCCGTAAACATTCCTTGGTGTGAATGAATGAAGCCGCTAATGGCAAGAGTATCGCCGGGAAGCTCGAGCTCGCCTTCAAGGAGCGAAAGAGTGTCGAATATCTGAAGCGGTCCGGCTAATGTTACCGAAAACAAAGTATCGCGGTTGATATTAAGCTCGGAAAGGAAGTTGAAAGACGGTAAAAAGTCAAAAGCGTCGAAGCTGCCGCCACCATTAGCAGTGATGCCCGATGAGGCATTTCCTTTAAAACGCCCTTGGTTAGTGGTGAAGTTACCATTTATTTCAATATCGTTTCCTGCCAGGTCGAGAATGCCGCTTTCGAGGTCTAGCGAACCATTAACGATAATGTCTTCGCCTAATATTATTTCGTGGTTGGGGTCAATAAAATTAAGCTGAATATCTCCAAACACTGCCTCACCTAGGCTCAGGTCATTGGCAAGGGAATCGGCATTAAGGGAAAGACGGACATTCAGATTCGTTGTAATATCATTTACGGTCTGGTTACGAATACGACCTCCGCACATTTCAAGCCATGTTGTATCTGTAAGGGAAAGGAGAGCATTATCGGTCAGCCGTATTACTCCTGCCGTCAGAATCAATACGCCAAGGATGTGATGGTTGCCCTCTGTAAAATTAAGAATATTGGCTTGATTTGAAAGGGAATTGGCGGTCAGGTCGCCTCCAGGTCCCAAAGAAATATTGCTGCTAAGTCCACAATCAAGAATGTCAAGGAGAATTGTCCCTGTCCCTTCAAGATTGCCGCCACTGAGGGTTATTCCATGGTCAGGTCCGTCCAGAACACCATCAATCTGTATTTTGCGGTTAGTGTTAACCTCAACGTCAATATCGAGAGTTACTGTAATACCTGCAGGAATAATAACATCCTTCAGACCATTGACATTATTTCCAGGACCAAGCCCGCCCCATGTAGAGTTGCTGCTCCAGTTTCCATTTTGAACGGCAGTAAAATCCTGTCCGTAACAAATGCTAATGGTTAATACCATTAATGCTGAAAAGAGTAAATGTTTTTTCATAGACATAAATTTTAATAATTTGGCTTTTCAAAATTGGTATTTTTGTGACTATTCACACCATCGAAGCACGAAAAAAATACGAACATTTCGACATTTCGATAAACTCATTTCGACAAGCTCATTTCGACAAACTCAATGCATCGCAATGCAACGCTTACGAACTACGAAGATGAAACTACCTTAATTTGTATGTTCTTTAGGTTTCGGTTTATCAAATATTAAAAGATAACCTAAAATGATTAAACCTATTGCACCAACTGTGATATATAAAATCAAAGCTTCCATATATTAATTATTTTTAATCAGTTTATAACCTAACCAAATAAATATCAAAACTACTATTATTCCGACTATTATTAAAAATATTTTTGAGATACCTTCAATCTTTATTACAGATGTTAATACAATACCGCCAAATAATATTTTGGCTATGTCCATGCACAACTTCCCCAATTCCTTTTTAGCTTCATTTTTCATAGCAGAAATATGTCAATAATTGTATCTATTTCTTTTTATGCTGATAATTTTTTTTAGGTTACAAAACTAATAATTTTTTGTTTTAATTTTTCCTATCTTGCGAAAAAATATCAAATTACTATGTTTATACTTAGATTAATAAAAATATTCTTCCTTATATTATTTACATTTAGTGTATCGGGACAAACAAAAATAGACAGCCTGAAATCTCTGTTAAAAACCACAAATCAGGATACAGTACAAATAAAGGCATTGCTTGATATTGGAAATCTCTACCGTGCAACAAATCAGGATAGCAGTTTATTTTATTACCAAAAGGCATATAATATAGCAAAGAAGGCAGAAAATAAGCATTATATGGCGCTGTCTTTAAAATCTATAGGGATAATTTATGATATCAGGCACGAGTACCGTGAAGCTGTTGATTTTTATGAACAATCAAAGCGGATATATAATGAAATAAGTGATAAAAATGGAATTGCAGCATGCACATTTAACACCGGCCTTGTGTTTTATAATCAGAGAAATTATCCCGATGCTATTTCATCATTTCAGCATGCCTTAAAAAAATATATCGCTCTGAATGACAAAAAGGGGGTTGCAAATTGTTTTTCAAATATTGGAAATGTGTATTTTATGCAGGGAGAATACCCTATGGCAATCGAAAACTATCAAAAATCGCTGAATATATATGAGGAGTTCGGGGATAAAAAAGGAATAGCATTGTGTTATAACAATATCGGTGGTATTCACCAAAAGCAGGGGAATTTGACAAAGGCGGCAGATTATTTCAAAAAAGCGCTCAAAATAAATGAAGAGCTGGGTAATAAAAAAGGTGTGGCATATTGTTATAATAACCTTGGATTAATAATACAGATGCAGGGTGAATATAATTCGGCTGTTGAGCACTATTTGAAGGCGTTTGAAATAGATAAAGAAATAGGCGATGAAAAAGATGCTGCTATGTGCTATGCTAATATCGGTATGATTTATTTTTATCAGGGAAACTTTGAAAAGGCGACGGAAACATACACACAGGCATATAATTTATTTAAAAAAACAGGTGACAGGCAGGGGGAAGCTATTGTGCTGGGTAATATGGCCGAGTTATATAATACCGCAGGAGATAAATCTTCGAATCAAAGCGATGGGAAAATTTATTATGACAAAGCGGTTGATTGCGCTGAAAGTTCACTTCAATTAGCACAATCAATAAATGCTTTGAACGAGATAAAATTTGGATACTTTTCCCTTTCGAAAGCATATCAAGGGTTGGGCGATTATAAAAAATCGCTTGAATACCATATTTTATATACAAACGCAAAAGATAGTCTGTATAATATCCAAAAAAACAAGCAGATAGAAGTAATGGAAGCAAGATATCAAACTGAAAAAAAACAGCTCGAAGTTGATAATCTTAATAAAGAAAAAGCGCTTCAGTCGGCCGAGCTTGCCAGAAAAGAAGAAGCCATGAAGAAACAAAGAATTATGATTTATTCTTTTGTACTTGGCTTCATTATGATATTTATTTTTTCTGTCCTGCTTTACAGGCAATATCATGCCAAGAAAAAAGCGAATATTTTACTTGCCAAGCAAAATATTGAAATAAGCCAAAAAAATGAAAAGATATCACACCAGCGTGACGAAATTCAGGCGCAAAGGGATTTGGTAACAAGACAAAAGGATGAAATAACATTTATCCATAAAGAATTAACTGATAGTATTAATTATGCAAAAAGGATACAACAGGCGATGCTGCCTGACCTTGTTAAATGTTTCACATTTGCCAAATGTGAAACATTTATAGATTACTTTGTGCTTTTCAAGCCCAAAGATGTTGTTTCCGGTGATTTTTATTGGGGTACAACGGTCAACAAATGGATTATCTTCTGTGTGGGCGATTGCACCGGACATGGCGTACCGGGTGCATTTTTGAGCATGTTATGTATCTCCATTTTAAATGAAATTGTCAAGAAGGAGGAGGTAACAAAGACAAGCGAAGTATTAAATCAAACAAGGAAATATATTGTTGAATCGTTACATCAACGGGATATTAGCGATGACAATATGTCAAATGAGTTAAGTGTTAAAGACGGGATGGATATTGCTTTGTGTGCGATTGAGAAACCGAATGGTATAGACGTACAGCCGTACGTCTCTACCATTCGGTTACAATTTGCAGGAGCGAACAACCCTTTATTTTTAATTCAAACGTTTGCAAAGCAAACGTTTGAATTAAAAGAGATCAAAGGCGATAAAATGCCTGTTGCTATTCATGTAAAAATGGAAGATTTCACCGAACATATTATAGAATTACATAAAGGAGATACTTTATATCTGATGTCAGACGGATTCGCCGACCAGTTTGGTGGCGAAAAAGGCAAGAAATTCAAAGCGGCAAGATTAAAGGAATTACTGTTATCTGTAGCTGATAAACCAATGAATGTACAGAAAGAAATCATTGAAACGGCTATAATAAATTGGATGTCATTTATCAATCATGAAACAGGACATTCTTTTGAGCAGACTGATGATATAACGGTGATGGGGCTAAAGATTTAAATTCAGACCACCTGACCTTACTGTTTTATTACTTTTATATATTTAATATTGAAATTTATCTTTATTTTCAGAAAATAAATTCCGCCAGGCAGGTTATTTATATCAATAAGAATAGGTTCTTCAGATAAATACAAAATATTTTTACTTAAAACTATCTGATTTTCGGGATTCAAAAGTTCTAAATAAATATTGCTTTTTGTATAACCTGTGAAAAATATGGTAAAAGTGCCTTTGTTAGGATTAGGGTAAATCATAATATTTTTGGAATATAGAGTATTTTCGATACCTTCACATATATCAACCCAAATTAAAATAGTATCTATGACGGAACAAATTCCGTAACTAACATCAACCCAGATTATATTCCAGTTTAACTCATTCATTGTATACGCAAAAATCTCCAACTGTTGTGTTGTTTCTCCATTGTACCAGAGATAAGTAGCTCCCGGATTTCCTGCGTCAAGTATTATACTCAACGGATATTCATGGCAAAGACTATCGTCAGGACCAAGATCAACAACCGGATAATCCAGAATGGTCAGATCGGTTATGATGATGCTGTCGCAACCAAAAACTGTCTGAAGCGTGTCGTAATAACTACCTGCCGCCGACTGCCAACCGCCTCCTACGAAAATACTATCCCCGTCACATATCGTTGACTGCTGACTGCTGACTGCCGTCTGCTGAACCGTAAGGTTCGTAATAATAATGCTGTCGCAACCGTTTACAGCCGGAAGCGTATCATAATAACTGCCTCCCGCCGTCTGCCATGCTCCGCCTAAGAAAATGCTGTCACCATCGCACATTTCGGCTGTATCAGATGTACTCCATAAATAATCAATACCATTATGGGCGAGCAAGGTAATACTGTCACCATAACATACCGGCTGAACCGAATCAATATCAGTGTCCACAAAATTGACTGTTACAACAACCGAATCGCTGTTGTGACAAGTATTTACATCAGTTGCCGTTACTATATATTCTGTTGTATTATACGGGCTTATATTTATTTGCTGTGTAGTTGCTCCATCGCTCCACTGATATGATATGCCACCGCTCGCCGTTAGTGTCGCAGTATCGCCTCTGCAGATTGTTGCATCTGCTCCTGCATCTGCAATAGGTAGCTGATTTACCGTCACCTTTATACTGTCGGACGATGTACAACTGTTAATATCTGTAACCGTAACATAATATTCCAAGCTAATTAACGGGCTAACAATTATTGTTTCGGTCATATCCCCTGTATTCCATTCATAAACGATTCCGCCTGTGGCTGTCAGTACCGCCGAATCGCCAAAGCATACTGCAACATCAAGACCCGCATCTGCGTCAGGTAATTGATTTACAATTACAATTACACTGTCGTAAGCAATACATGTATTGGCACCGGTTACCGTTACATAATAGGTAGTTGTTAATGATGGAGAAACAGTAATCGCTGCAGTTGTATCAGATGTACTCCATAAATAATCAATACCATTATGGGCGAGCAGGGTAATACTGTCGCCATAACAGAGCGG
>JACQWN010000070.1 GCA_016209245.1 Bacteroidia bacterium | reverse complement strand
CTCTCCCGCTCTCCCGCTCTGCCGCTCTCCGGCTCTCCCGCTCTTCCGCTCTCCCGCTCTCCCGCTCTTCCGCTCTCCCGCTCTTCCACTCTTCCGCTCTCCCGCTCTCCCGCTCTTCCGCTCTTCCGCTCTCCCGCTCTTCCGCTCTTCCGCTCTCCCGCTCTCCCATTTTATTTATTTTCATTTTGATTTTCCTGTGGAATATTTATATCTTTTTCCGGGCTATATTCTTCCTCAGGTTTGTTTTTTCCCGGTTGCGAAAGGTCAATTTCCGGCCCCGTATAATAAAGTTCAGGATGATTACCCATTTGAATAGGCGGCATTTCAAGCGATCGGTCCAGAATCTCCTCTGCTTGTTCGGTAGCGACAATCTCTTCCAGCATATTTTCCGCTTCTTCGACAATGCCGTCGTTTAGCTCGCCGTAATTTGTAATAATGCTGTAAAGCATTGCTTTTGCCTGAAAAGTATCGCCCTTTTTAACATATATCCCCGAAAGTAGAAGAATGCCTTTGGCAACCCAGTATTTATGCGGCGTCATTTGCCTGTTGAAATCTATGACTTCTATTTCTGCAAGACTGTCCTGGTTCATATTATGATATAGCTCGGCAACCCGGTATTTTGCTTCGGCGCCTTCTTTACTTTTACATTCACCGGCAAGCAATTGAAATTCATCGAAAGCCGCCTGAAAATTGCCTGTCGTGTAATATGATTTGGCTATATAGAAGTGTGCTTCCCTGACAATCTCTTCAGACACCTTTTCTGAATTTAAAACTTTAACCGAAGATTTAATTACAGTATCATATTTTCCTGTTAAATAATCGCATCGCATTTTCCCAATCCTTGCTTCAAGTATAATATTTTTTGCATCTGCATACTCCTCGAGCTTTGTATAGTATGCAGCGGCCTTTTCATATAATTTTCTTTTATAAAGAATCCTGGCGGAGCGCTGTAATGCAACTGTTGAATACTTCGATTTATCCTGAGATGAAATATAATCGTAACAGGCAAGTGCGTCATCCTCTTCATTTGCCCTGAGATTACATTCCGCCTTATAAAAGTTCGCAGAAAGAAGGTATCGGCCATCAGTAAATTTTTCTATGTACTTTTCAAATAACCGTTTTGCTTCATCACAATTATCCAGCATAAATACTTTTTCCGCAGCATAATAGCTTAACGAATCTTCTTTAGCCAGTGAAACAGAATGTCCTATGGAGTTGCGATAATCAAAATATCCGTCAATATTGTTCATTTCAGTATATATTTTTTCAATTTCATCCAGTGCATCATCAACGATTGCCTCTCCCCAGAATTGTTTTACGGCCTCTTTATAAGTGCTGAGCGATTCCTCATTTTTACCCATATTATAATATATTTGCCCCAGGTTCATATAAGACATTCTTATATAATCGCTGTTAGGATATTCATGCATAAGCATTTGATAAGTTGAAACAGCCATTTCGGGCGATTCAATAACAACATAGCTTTTAGCTAGTTCATACATCGCGGCCGGTCTGAATCCCGACTTTTGATAATCGCTTACCAGTTGATTTAAAATTTTGATTTTTTCGTTTTGCTCGTTCAGAAGCCCTGATATTAAACCTTTTTGATATAATGTATAATCAATATCTATAATATTCCGAACCAATGCCTTATCATAATATAAAACAGCATCTTCATATTTTCTTTGAATAAAATAGCTGTCTCCAATTCTGTTAAATGCATCTGCTACTTTGGAATCTTTTGTTTCTCCCATGAAATTGACATATTTTCTGAACCATAAAATTGCCTCTGCATAATTTTTAAGCATAAAATGTGAATAACCTAAATTATAATGTGTTGCCTTATATTCGGGCAATTGAAATGCTCCGTCAGATTTTATAAATATATCGGAAGTGTTGATTGCTTCAGTATATCTTTTCAAACGGAAATAACCTTCTCCTCTCCAATAAAGTGCCTGTGCTTTAATTACAGGATTTAACTTTACATTATTAAGCGATTTGTCGAAATGAATAATTGCCTCTTCAAAATCTTTATCTAAAAAAAGTTCCAAGCCCCTGTAATATGCGACTCTCTGGTAAATCAAGGCAATATCCTGTGTGATTTTTTCTATGCTTTCCAGTGAATTAAGCGCCTCTTTATAATTTTTTGTAGTCATAAAAACTTCTACCAGATATTTATTTGCATCATCTAACAAAGGCGAACCGGGATATTTTTCGATAAAGGAGCTAAATGCTTTTATTGCCTCATTAAAGGGATACATCGAAAGCTCATAACAAAGCATTGCATAATTGAATAAGGCATTTTCGCTGATTGATGCATCAAAATTCAGATTGGATGCCGCCAGAAATGCATAACGGGCTTTATTTTTTTTAGCAAGCCGGATATAACAATCCGCTAAATGATAATAGTCATTCTGAGCCAGTAAATCAGTTGCATTGGCAATACTGCTGAATTTTTTGGCTGCTTTTTCATATTGTTTTTCTCTGTAATAGCAATATGCAATTTTGTAATAATCTTCACGGGCAGTTATTGTCGAATTATCCATATATCTTTCCAGGTAAGGAATCGCCTCTTTATAATGAAAAGTTCTGTAATATGCTTCACCTATTATCCGTGCAATTTCTGTAGCCCTGTCTGATGAATCCGCCTCAAGCAGCGGCGGTGCATATTTTATTATTTCATCGTATTTCCCCTGATAAAAATAAATATGTGTAATATAGTAAGGAATTATTGGTGCGAACATCTCATTATCGCTTAATTTCTGAAAGCCAAGCAAGGCAGTCTGATAGTTACCCTTCATGTATTCTATGTGAGAGTAATAATATAATGCATATACAGTATATTTTGTATCAATATCCTTGATTTCATAAAAAAATTTACCGGCATTTTCATAATCCTCAAGCAAATAATAACTATAACCGGCTTTGAAATAATATTCCGCCTGCTCTTCTTTGTTCAGAATGTTAATATCAACTTTTTCAAACCAACTGACCGCTTTGCTGTATTTTTTATTGACAAACTGATAATTCCCCATCTGGAAATATGCAGTCTTAATTCTTGAGCTTTCGGGATACTTTGAAATAAATGATGAAAGAAGGTATTCGGCATCTTTGTTAAATAATTTTATAGCGCATATAGCTATATAATATTCGGCATCCGAGCGAATATCAGATAATTCAGCACCGGAATTTTGTAAAAAGTATTTGAAATGTTGTTGCGAAGCACCGAACTTTTCTTTATTAAACAATTCTAATCCGCGATTGAATTCATAATTATTATCTGAATAAATAAGAGTTTTCTGGGCATTCAGAAAGGAAATAAACCCGAAAAGAAAAACTAAAAAGAATGAATATTTAATCATTATATATTGATATTTAGATAATTAAATCTATTTTTTTTACATTCGCCACTCTCTGAGAATACAAAATTTTGTTTAATTAACAATCGGTTGTTGATTACTTCTTTATTTTTTTTTATTAGGAATTAGTTTTATTTATAATTTTGCGGTAATAAGCTAATCCCATATTTAATCTGCCTATGTTTATTATCAAAACCAAAGGTACAGGTAACCTGCCTGACAATGTTCAGATAAAAGACGAAGATTTTTTACCTGTTGATAATTTTAATATCAATCATGCATTGAATTGCCTTGAAGATTATCGTTACGAAAATAATGATATTGAATTATTAAAGCTTCTTCATGATATACCGTATGAATCTTTAACGGAATTTAATTTATAATTTTGCAGGCGAGGCGAAAGTAACTTCTCAATAATCGGTTAGAAGTGATATTTTAAATTATTACGTGTTGTACGAAACATCTATTATAGAACTTAAGAATAGCGATATTTATCAGAAAGATTATTTGGTGCTTTCCGATGTCAATTTTACAGTTAATAAAGGAGAGTTCGTTTACCTTATCGGCCGGGTTGGCAGTGGTAAAACAAGTGTCATGAGAACTTTATATGCCGACCTTGAGCTTAAAAAAGGCGATGGAATTGTTTCCGGATACAACCTTAATAGAATCAAAAATAAGCAAATACCTTATTTACGGAGGAAGCTTGGTATCGTTTTTCAGGATTTTCAATTATTAACTGACCGTACCATATATGAAAATCTGTCTTTTGTACTACGTTCGACAGGATGGCATAAAAAGAGCGATATAGATTCCAAAATTACAAATGTATTAGAAAAGGTAGGATTATACGATAAAATGTACAAAATGCCTCACGAACTTTCGGGCGGTGAGCAACAACGCACCGTAATAGCAAGGGCTGTTCTTAACGACCCTGAAATTATTCTTGCCGATGAACCCACTGGCAATCTTGATCCTGAAACCTCCGAAGGAATTATGAAACTCCTGTTTGAAATCAAAGATTCAGGCAAAGCGGTTGTAATGGCAACACATAATTATATATTACTTAAAAAATTCCCCTCAAGAACATATAAATGTATTGACGGCAAACTGATTGAACACGACGAAGAAAATCATACTATTGATTTTGAAAGCTTGATAAATTATGAATCCTACTATGAACATTCAGGTTAAACAGTTACAAAAATTTTTTTATTTTTGTAAAAATATTCTAACTTCAATAAAATGTCATTTTTTAAAGAATTTTTTTTA
>JACQWN010000665.1 GCA_016209245.1 Bacteroidia bacterium | reverse complement strand
GTTAATCATAATTGAGAAGTTGCTTAGAGGCAGCTATGTTATTGCATTGATATTTGTGAAACCAAGCATAATGACAACTATTTAATTGCCAGCTGTGTAGTATTAAACAGCATGGGCAATTTTAGAGGAAACGGGATAAAACCGTACATTTTGAAGGTTGTAGAAACACGGTGCACCGTGTCTCTACAACCTTGACAGGTTTACACCGTTTGCAGTATAATTTGCATAATAGATAGAAATATCGTATTTTTATCGAAAAATAATACTGTTGAAGACAAAAACAGGCATATCAATATTGGGTGTTTTTATGCTCATCAGTAATCTGACACCAGCGCAGCTTACAGCCGATTTCAGTGCAAATGTCACTATAGGATGCAGTCCTGTACTCGTTCAGTTTACCGACCTTTCGACAGGCGCTACAAGCTGGCAATGGTATTTTGGTAACGGTAATTCATCGTCAAACCAGCATCCGCAGGCAACTTATGGTAACCCTGGAGCGTATGATGTTACCCTTATAATTTCTGACGGAACTACCTCTGATACAATCATAAAATACGATTATATAACTGTTTTGGCAAATCCTGTTCCTGGATTTGTCTCATTATCGGGAACTACCGGCTGCACTCCGTTTGAAGTTCAGTTTCAGGACCAATCGTCGGGCGATACAACAATAACTGCATGGCTCTGGGACTTTGGCGATGGAGCAATCAGCAATGAACAAAATCCCGTTCATTCTTTTCTGACTGCCGGCGACTTCACCGTTTCGCTCCAGGTAACAGATGCTAAAGGTTGCGACAGCGCTTTCGCTATTCAAAACTATATTCATGTAACTGAAACGCCTGTTGCAAATTTTTCAATGCCCGAAATAATTACTTGTTCCCCTCCAGTACCGGTAACATTTACAAATCTTTCATCCGGAACCGGCTCTCTCAATTATTTGTGGTATTTCGGCGACGACGATTCTTCCACATTATTTTCACCTGTTCATATCTATTCGGGCTATGGTGAATTTACCGTTTCTCTTATTGTATCAACCGATAATAATTGCTCAGATACGAGCATCCAATCAGGAAATATCACAATTTCTAATGTAACCGCCTCATTTACAACTACCAGTCAAATATATTGTCCGGGGCAGACCATTCAATTCACAAATACATCAACAGGAGCAAGCGACTATTTATGGAATTTCGGCGATAGCGATACTTCTACGGCTACCAATCCCACTCATCAATACGGCACACCGGGTACTTATATTGTTACCCTCGTTGCGACCATTGAAGGAGATACCTGCACTGATACTTACACAAAAACTATCACTATAGAGCAAATTACTGCTAATTTTTCTGCTTCTCCAAGATATGGCTGTGACCTTCCTTTTTCTGCCCAATTTACCAACCTTTCGACAAGCAATGCAGTTTCATGGGAGTGGAATTTCGGCAACGGAACCACCTCAACTTTGCAAAATCCTATGGGACTATTTACTTATAGCGACAGTCTTGCAAATTATGACAGAGACCATTTTAATGTAACGCTTAAAGTAACCAGCGCACAAGGTTGTTCAAATACTATTGTAAAATATGGCTATATTTATATCAATCTTCCAAAAAACAGATATCAGGCATTACCTCCTCAGGGATGCGCCCCTTTAAATGTCAATTTCATTGACAATTCAATCTATAATTCCGCTATTGATTCCATTACGGGCTGGTATTGGGATTTTGGCGACGGAAATACTTCGAACAGCCCGGTAGCTTCAAATACATATACTTTAACAGGAATATATAGCGTTTCCCATACTATTACAACTGCTCTGGGCTGCGACTCAACGGTCAATTTTACTATAAGAGCCGGCAGTAAACCTGATGCAGGATTTTTATTCTCCGATTCCATTACCTGTCTTTCCGACCCTGTAAGCTTTAATGATACATCTTTCGATAGCGACCTGGTCAATGAATGGTTCTGGTATTTCAGCGATGGCTCGGCATCGGGCGCCCCTAATCCTGTTATATCTTTTAATGACACGGGCTTTATTAGCCTGGTTTATTATGTCGGATATAATGGATGCTATGATACCCTTATTGCCGACAGTCTGATATATGTTAAGGGACCATATAGCAATATCACATTCAATTATTCCTGTGCCGCTCCCCTTACATATACATTTTTTGGTGATTTTATTGACGCCCAGCGATGGTACTGGTATTTTGGCGACGGCACAGCCGATTCAACTCAAAATGATACTGTTATTCATGCTTTCTCCGCTTCAGGTGATTATCAACCTGTCCTGAAAGCTTTTAATGATACCAACGGATGTTCCTATTCCGATAGTATCTCTTTCAATGTTAGAAATGTTCAGGCCGATTTTACTATGGATAATAACACCGGCTGCCCGTTCCATACAGTCAACTTCGACGGCTCAATCTCGCAGGATGAAAGAACAAATTTCTATGTCTGGACATGGGGCGACGGTCAAATGGATACGCTTACCCAGCCCTTTGCTTCACATACCTATATTTTCCCTAATACTTACCACCCTAAATTATTAGTGTATGATATCAACGGCTGCCCGGATAATATAACTAAAACCGTGAAAATATATCTTCCTCAGGCAAATTTTCAGGCCGATGCGACAATCGGCTGCATGCCTTTGACTGTTAATTTTACCGATTTAACGGTTTCAGATACAACTATAGTAAACTGGGACTGGACTTTCGGGGATGGCGGCAGCAGCTCTTTGGTCGCAAATCCAACACATATCTATACACAAAGGGGAAGCTATTCCG
>JACQWN010000069.1 GCA_016209245.1 Bacteroidia bacterium | reverse complement strand
GGAACGGAATGTAAAGAAGCACGATCGTACGTCTCAACTTTCCGATCCTGAAATCATAGAGGAAATTAAACCAGACAAGATGCCGGTTGCCATTCATGAAAAAATGGAAAATTTTACAAACCACGAAATACAACTGAATACAGGTGATATTCTGTATTTGACATCCGACGGCTACAAAGATCAGTTAGGCGGACCAAAAGGCAAGAAATTCCTGTCTAAAAACCTGAAACACATGCTTGTAGAAAATTGCAGCAAAACCATGGCAGAACAAAATGAAATATTAGATAAAACTATAGAAGACTGGAAAAACAATTACGAAATTAAATATGATCAGACAGACGATATAACGATTTTGGGGTTTAGAATAACGTAAAAAAAATACACTGTAAATAAATGAAGAATTAATTCTATGAAAAAAAATATTAATTTTGTTTAATCCAAATCAAATAATTGATATAAAAAAAACAATTCCTAATATACGAGTTATTCAAATTTTTTGGACTTTAGTCCAATATATAAATTATTCAGGTTAATTTAATCAACTAATATTTAAAATTATGGGACATAATCACGAAGAAGATTTATCGCATCTGAGTAAAGAAGAATTATTATTCAGAGATTACATGAACCGGGGTAACGATTTTATGAAAATCGAGATTTACCGTCATGCAAAAACATGGTTTACAAGAGCATTGGAATTGAATATTAACAACGAGCTTGCTAAAGAAAGACTTGATGAATGCTTTAAATTGATTAAAAAAGAGATTAAAATAATAGCAACGATTGCTATAATTGTAGTTGTCGTTATTGGTATGGTTCTTCTGATTAATTAGTGCGGGTCCATAATGTATAGAAGTGTAAAATACAATGGAACGCTGATGACGCAGATTGTAATGATTTTCATGGATTTAATCATAATTAATCATAAGTATCAGCGTTATCTGCGTTCTATTTTTAGGACTTTACAGACAGACACTAATTAATATGGCACATGAACATTTATATTCTTATTGGTCTGTTTTATATCCTGACGACAATGGCCAACGTTTGAAAGATTTCATAAAAGAAATTGACGCCTGCAAACAAACTATTAATCAGGAACCTAATGAACCGGAATGGTATAAAGATGCAGTTGTATATTCTTTATATGTTGACCTCTTCGGGCAAAACTTTCCGGGGTTAATACAAAAGCTCGGTTATCTCAAAAATCTTGGCATTACATGCCTGTGGTTGTTGCCTGTACTCGACTCTCCGATGAAAGATGCAGGTTTTGATATCCGCGATTATCGCATGATACGAAAAGATTTGACAGGTCTTCAATCCGGTTTACCTGATGAAGAGCATCTCTCCGTTTTTAAAAATTTTATTACCCAAGCCAATGAACATGGAATAAAAGTAATATTCGATATTGCCCTTAACCATACTTCAAATGAGCATTCTTGGTTTCAGGAATCGAGGAAATCACCTGATAATCCTTATAGAAAATTTTATATATGGAATAATGACGACAAAAAATACGGACAATGCCGGCTTTTATTTAAGGGAATGTGCCCGAGCAACTGGGAAAAAGATGGTGAATGGTATTATTTCCACCGTTTTTTTGAATATCAACCTGATTTAAACTATCGCAATCCGGATGTATTATTGGCAATGTGCCGGAATTTATTATACTGGCTTGAATTTGGCATTGACGGTTTCCGGGCCGATGCAATTCCTTATTTATGGAAGCAAGAAGGAACAGATTGTGAAAACCTTCCCGAAACACATATTATTGTAAAATTTATCAGGGAGGTTTTAGATTGTGTGCGGCCAAATACATTATTACTTGCCGAAGCATGCCAGCCACCATACCAAGTAGTAAAATATTTCGGCGATAACGATGAATGCAATGCAGCATATCATTTTCCTCTCATGCCACAAATATTCAAATCGCTTGCCCTGCAAAGCAATGAACCGCTAATTTATACTTTAAGCACAAAAGTTACTCCTGTAAAACCTAAGGGTTGCCAATGGTTTATTTTTCTGCGCTGTCACGATGAGCTCAGTCTTGAACATGTATATGTATCGGAAAAAGACAGAAAATATATCTACGAAAACTATTGTCATAAGTCACTCTGGGATTTCCGTGTCGGAGAAGGCATTTCGGCACGACTGGCAGAACTTTTGGAAAAAAATCCACAAAAAATCTTATTAGCTTTCTCTATTATGTTCACTTTACCCGGCACACCGGTAATCTATTATGGCGATGAATTCGGTAAACTAAATGATGAAAACTACTATTTTCAAAAAATTACAGAAACCGGACATAATGATACACGGTTTCTGGTGAGAGGAAAAATTGACTGGGTAAAACTTAATACGGATTTAAGCAATCATAATTCATTTTCTTCACAAATTTTTAATATTGTCAGGTCAATGGTCAATACCAGGAATAAATCTAAAGCTTTTAGAAGAGGAAACATTGAATGGCTGAAAACAGATGATAATATTCTTTCTTTCATTAGATCGTATAAAGAAGAGCGTTTTCTTATTCTTCATAACCTTTCTCAACAATCTAAATTACTTTCAATTTCAGATTTTACTACTACTATCCCTAAACAAGATATTATAAACCAAAAGATTTATTTCAGCGCTCCTGAAAAAATTATTATTCCACCTCTCGGATTTTTTTGGTTTAATATTAACTTTCCTGTTAACTAATCTAATTTAGCTAAAAACAGGTACTCTCTAACCTGTATTATTCACAAATCAGGTTAGAATATATTTCAATAGCCCCGTCCTTCAGG